>NZ_JBQGUZ010000015.1:0-83865 GCF_052078135.1 Acinetobacter lwoffii | reverse complement strand
GATATGACAAGCTCAAAAGAAATTATCAAAGTTCTGTTGCTTTAGCCTGTATATTTTTATGGCTACCTTTATAGGGTTAATTATGAACAGTAAATGTCAACAGACCCTAATAATTATAAATAAAATATTAAGTTTTCACAAAAAATATACATTACGCTATTTTTTAGTAAATGTGAGCACAAATCATAATAGAAATTTGATAATTTTCTGCTAGTATCCCTGCCGAAAGGTTTACTCTTCATAAGTACAGTATATAAATAAGGCGTTAAAATGCTATCTATTGCAGATTTAAAAATTGCGGTGATTGGGTTAGGTTATGTGGGCTTGCCACTTGCAGTTGAATTTGGGAAAAAAGTACCTGTAGTAGGCTTTGATATCTACCAAAAACGAATTGATGAACTTAAAAATGGCGAAGACCATACTCTTGAAGTTTCCCCCGAAGAACTCAAACAGGCAAGTCAGCTTAATTATTCAGCAAATGTAGAAGATTTAAAAAGCTGTAACTTTTTTATTGTGACTGTGCCTACACCTATTGATGAAGTAAATCGTCCTGATTTGACCCCCTTGCAGAAAGCCAGTGAAACGATTGGTAAAGTCCTTAAGGCTGAAGATATCGTTGTCTATGAGTCTACGGTATATCCAGGTGCAACTGAAGAAATCTGTATACCAGTTTTAGAGAAAGTATCAGGACTTAAATTTAATCAAGACTTTTTTGCCGGTTATAGCCCAGAACGGATCAACCCAGGCGATAAAGTAAATACACTAACCAAAATTAAAAAAATCACTTCTGGTTCTACTGCGGAGGTTGCTACTTTCGTTGATCAAGTTTACAACACCATTATTACAGCTGGAACGCATAAAGCTACCAGTATCAAGGTAGCTGAAGCAGCAAAAGTCATCGAAAACACGCAACGTGATTTAAATATTGCCTTGGTAAATGAGTTATCAGTCATTTTTGAACGTCTTGGAATTGACACATTGGATGTATTGGAAGCTGCCGGAAGTAAATGGAACTTTTTGCCATTCCGTCCAGGTCTGGTCGGTGGTCACTGTATTGGCGTTGATCCTTACTATCTGACGCATAAAGCGGAAGAGGTTGGTTATCATCCTCAGGTAATTTTGGCGGGCCGTCGTATTAATGACAATATGGCACGTTATGTTGCCCGAACCACCATCAAAAAAATGGTCAAAAATAATATTGATGTGACTCAAGCAACTGTTGGGATTTTAGGAGTTACTTTTAAAGAAAATTGCCCAGACATTCGCAATAGTAAAATAGTAGATCTGATTAAAGAATTTGATCAGTGGGGTGTAAAGGTAGCAGTGTGTGATCCTTGGGCTGATGTCGAAGAAGTAAAACATGAATATGGGGTTGAACTTGCCCAAGTGGATGCAGAACATCCTGTAGATAGCCTGATTATTGCTGTAGGTCACAATGAATTTCGTAATTTAAGTCCTGAACAATTACGTGCCTATACCAAGGGTGAGCAGCCAGTATTAGCGGATGTAAAAAGCTTATTTAACCGTGACGATATGGTTGCCCAAGGCTTTACAGTATTCCGTCTCTAAGATTAATTGATTTCTAAAAGTGAAAAACATGAAAAAATTTGCCCTGATTGGTGCAGCTGGATACATCGCACCACGCCATTTAAAAGCAATCAAAGAAACAGGTAATACCCTTGCTGTTGCAATGGATATCAATGACTCAGTTGGAATTATGGATAGCCATTTTCCTGAAGCTGAGTTTTTTACTGAATTTGAAGAATTTGAAGCTTATGTAGAAGACCAAAAACTCAAAGGTGAAAAGCTGGATTATGTCGCCATTTGCTCACCAAATTATCTACACGCGCCCCATATGAAATCCGCATTGAAAAATGGTATTGATGTCATTTGTGAGAAACCTCTGGTTCTGAGTTCCGAAGATTTAAATTTATTGTCAGAATATGAAAAACAATATGGTGCAAAAGTAAATTCAATTCTGCAGCTGCGTTTACATCCATCTATTATTGCATTACGTGAAAAAGTTCAGGCAGCACCTGCGGATAAGGTTTTTGATGTAGATCTGACCTATTTAACTTCGCGTGGTAAGTGGTATTTAAAATCATGGAAAGGTGTAGATAAAAAATCGGGTGGTGTGGCAACTAATATTGGTGTGCACTTCTACGATATGTTGCATTTTATTTTTGGCAAAATCGTAAAAAATGAAGTGCATTATCGTGATGAAAAAACAGCTTCAGGATATCTGGAGTACGAACGTGCCCGCGTACGCTGGTTCTTGTCTATTGATGCGAATAACCTACCTTCAAATGCCGTAAAAGGCGAGAAACTCACTTATCGCAGTATTACTATTGAAAATGAAGAACTTGAATTCTCAGGTGGCTTTACCGATCTGCATACTCAAAGCTACCAACGTATTCTTGAGGGTAAAGGCTATGGGGTTGAAGAAAATCGCGCAGCAATTGAAACAGTTGAAGTGATTCGCATTGCCCCGTTAGTTGAAAATCCAGCAAATCCTCATCCTCTATTAGCAAAGGTGAAAAACTGATGAAAATTACAAATGATGTAGTTTTACAAGCGACTCACCAGCTTTTTCAAAATATGTTTGATTATGATGATGTAGGGTTGTTAGTCACTACCTCAGAAAATAACTTATTATCATTCATTGAGGATCTGAAGTATGTAGCTCAATTAAATAATAATAATAGTATAAAAGGTATTTTTTGTACTCAAGAAATTGCTTCAAGTGGTTTAATCCGCGCAGATATTGATTTAATAATAGTCGATGAGCCAAAATGGTTCTTTTTCTCTGTTGTTGATTACTTGGCGAAAAATCAGGAAAGACAATCAACAATTATAGACTCCAGTAGTGAAATAAGCCCTCGGGCATACATTAGCCCTGTAGGAGTTAAAATTGGTAAAAATTGTAAAATTGACCCAAATGTAACAATTCTCTCTGATGTTACTATTGGTAATAATGTCATTATTCGTGCTGGTAGTGTACTTGGCACTGATGGATTTGAGCATAAAAAGACCAGTCGTGGAGTTTTATCTGTAGCACATAATGGTGAAGTTATTATTCACGATAATGTAGAGATTGGTGCAAATAGCCATGTGGCAAAAGGATTTTCCTATAGACCGACTATTATTGGGGAAAGTACTAAGTTAGATGCCTTTGTTCATTATGCGCATGGAGTGCAGTCTGGTAAAGAATGTTTGATTGTTGCCCATGCAATGATTGGTGGAAACGTAGATATCGGTAATAAAGTGTGGATTGGTCCTTCCGCAGTAATTACGAACCGTATTGTATTGGAAGACAATTGTTTTATTACCTTAGGTTCAGTTGTTACTCGTGGGGTAAAACAGGGTGAAACTGTAACGGGTAACTTTGCTATCCCACATCAAAAGTTTTTAAAGAACTTCAAAAGGTCTCTTAGCAATGATTGAGTTTATTGACTTAAAAGCACAGCAGTCACGTATTAAGGCTGAAATTGATGCAGGTATTCAGCGTGTATTAGCACATGGCCAGTATATTTTGGGGCCTGAAGTTGCTGCACTAGAAGAAAAACTGGCGGCTTATGTAGGTGCAAAATACTGTATTACTTGTGCCAATGGTACTGATGCTTTACAAATTGTACAAATGGCATTTGGGATTGGTCCGGGTGATGAGGTAATTACTCCAGGATTTACCTATATTGCAACAGCAGAAACTGTGGCTGTATTGGGGGCAACACCTGTATATGTAGATGTTAATCCTAAAACATATAATCTGGATGTTGAAAAACTCGAAGCTGCTATTACACCACGCACTAAAGCCATTATTCCTGTCAGCTTATATGGTCAGTGTGCTGACTTTGATGCGATTAATGCAATTGCAGCTAAATATAATCTTCCTGTGATTGAAGATGCTGCACAAAGTTTTGGTGCGACTTATAAAGGGCGTAAAAGCTGTAATTTAAGTACAGTGGCATGTACTAGTTTTTTCCCAAGTAAGCCTTTAGGTTGCTATGGAGATGGTGGTGCTATTTTTACCAACGATGAAGAACTAGCTAAAGTAATTCGTCAAATTGCACGTCATGGGCAGGATCGTCGTTATCACCATATTCGTGTTGGGGTAAACAGCCGTTTAGATACTTTGCAAGCAGCTATTTTGCTACCAAAGTTGACAATTTTGGATGCTGAAATGCAGGCGCGTCAACTTATTGCAGAAAGCTATACTAAATTGCTGAAAGAAGCAGGTATTGCTAGAACTCCATTTATTGAAGTGCATAACCAAAGTGCTTGGGCACAATATACCATTCAGGTGGATAACCGCAGTGAAGTGCAAGAAAAGCTGAAAGCGCAAGGTATTCCGACTGCTGTGCATTACCCAATTCCGTTAAATAAGCAGCCTGCAGTGGCAGATGAAAATGCAGTTTTACCTGTAGGTGATGCAATTGCAGAACGAGTGATGAGTTTGCCGATGCATGCTTATATAAAAGTTGATGAAATCAATAGTATTTTAAAAAGTTTTTTAATATGATTTATATTGTTCCTGTTTTATTTGGACTTATTCATTTAATTGAGTTTTCAAGTTATTTGTCCAGGGTGGCTGGTTTGAGAGTTGGTTACCCTATGCTAGGTTATTCCTTTCAACAAATGTTTTTTGTAGGAACTAGATTTTTATTTATTGCATTAATGCCCTTAATTGGGTTTTTAGTTGATTCAAAAATATCAGCTAATGATTATATCTATATGCTATTTTTATCAATGCTATCTGCAACTTTGGCATATTTTCTAGTTTTTTTTTTCAAAGAAAAGATAATAAATATAATGTCATTGTTAATTTTAAGGAAAATAGATGCTAAAATAGATTCAATTTTTCAAAATGATATTATATATAGAAATATAATACTAAATAATAAAAAAACTATATTTCTAAGTGCGATAGTGTTTTGTAGTTATTCACTAGGTGCTTTTATAGCTTTCTATTTTGCTTTAATTTTTTATGATTATAGAACTACAATTAGTCAAATGTCAGGAGTGGTAAATGGTTTTGCTACAGTTTTATTAACATTTATAATAGAACCTATGTTGGCAAAAAAATTTGATGAACGAGATGAACAAACGGTAGAAATTTTATATTCTGTACTTATGGGTAGATTCCTAGGGGTTTGTTTGTGTTCACAAATTATAATTCTCATTTTATGGTTAATTAGTTAGTTATATGAATTTAAAACTCGGAAATTTAAATATTAGTTTAAATAATTTGTTATTATACTTTGCTCTTCTTGGGCCTGCTTTATCTTTTGGATCTTTTTATTTATTTCATTTTTTAGCAATTTTAGTATTAATAAGTTCAAAATATTCTAAAGTAGAAAAGTATACTTTAAAATTAGTTGCGATACCATTTACTCTTGTTTTTTATTGTTTGATTAGTTTAATTTGGACTCCTGATTTTTTTGTTGGATTGCGACACGTATTCTACTTTAGTTGTGGCTTGTTTATTTTATTTATTTTAGTTAATTATGCTAGTTCAGTTGAGGCTTTGGAAAAGTTATTCCATATATTTTGTCTTGTCATGTTAGCAAATCTTGGCATAGGATTATTAGAAAGTTTTAATTTAATTCGTCTTCCAGCTTCACCTCTTTCTCCATATGCTAATTTCCTTGGACATGAGCAATTTGATCCTAATGAATTATTTGCTGATCAGATTGAATTCTTATACTCAATGCCTACAGGCTTTACGGGAAATCCTAATAATTTCGGTTTTATTGTTTTATTAAGTTTTCCATTTATTTTTTATTATTTAAAAAATATTTATTTGAAGTCTTTTCTATTTTTAACTACTTTTTACTTAATAAATTTTATTGAGTCTAGAGGTTTGTTGGTAGCATTTTTTTTATATATATTTCTATATTTTTTAGTATTTTTGTTTTCTATTAAAAATAAAAATATTATCTTGTTTTTTTTGTCAGGATTGGTTTTTTTATTTTTTTCACTTGTTAAGTTATTTAGTGAAAAATTATTATTAATTTTTGATGATATTTTAATTGCTATAGAAATGATTAAATATGGGGTTATTGTTGATTATGATTCAACAGGGGTTAGATCTTATATTTATAGTAAAGGGTTTGATGCATTTTTAAGTAGTCCTTTTTTTGGTGGTGGAATTGGCTCAATGCAAACAAGATTAATACAAGATAATTTTATCTTGGTGAAATCATTTCACTTTTTCCCTTTTGAGTTATTGATTGATATTGGAATAGTATTTTTTTGTTTAATTCTAATTTCTTATGTGTATTTAATTATAGCAATGTATAACATATACATCAGAAATAATAATGATTTTTTGAAAAAAATAGCTATAGCATGTTTTTTTTCTTTAATTATATATCCATTTGCATCAATTGTTCCTAGCAGTACTGTGTATATATTGCCATTTTGGTATGTGCTGGGTTTGTCTTTAGCTACATTGAAGGTCGGATATTATGAAAAAGCTTAAAGTCGTATTATTGGCGGGTGCAAATAGTATTCATACGATACGGTGGGCTAATGGGTTGCAAAAAGCAGGTTTAGATGTTTATTTAATTAGCCAACATCCTTTAATGCATAATTTGAATTCTGAAGTAAAGTATTATGAATTTTCCAATCAGGGAATCTTTGGTTATTTTCTTATAGTGGCAAAAGTACGGAAAATTTTAATTGAAATTCAACCAGATATAGTGAATGCACATTATGCAAGTGGATATGGGACTACAGCTAGATTAGTTGGATTTCACCCATATATTTTATCTGTATGGGGAAGTGATATTTTTTTATTTCCTAAAAAATCATTTGTACATAAATGGTTGATTAAGAAAAATCTCCTTGCTGCGGATACTATCGCATCAACTAGCTTATGTATGGCTGAAGAAACAAGGCAACTGGTTAAGTTGAATAAAGAAATATCCATAACTCCATTTGGTGTAGATGAAACAGTATTTCTTAACCACCGAGTATATTCTTCAAATGGGTTTTTAAATAATGATAAGATTGTTATTGGAACTGTAAAATCTTTAAAAGACATTTATGGGATTGATTTATTAATAAGATCTTTTGCTTTGCTTTATGAAAAATTAAAATTTACGTATCCTCAATTAGCTGAAGTTTTAACTTTAAGAATTGTTGGTGACGGAGATGAGTTAGGAAAACTTGAGGCCTTAGCAACAAATTTAAATATACGTAATCTGATTAAATTTGTTGGAAAAGTTGAACATGAGCAAGTTCCAAATGAACTTGCAAAGCTTGATATCTATGTTGCTTTAAGCCGAAGTGAGAGTTTTGGGGTAGCAATTCTTGAAGCTGGGTTAAATCAATGTCCAGTTGTTGTTTCTAATGTTGGTGGATTACCTGAGTTGGTAATAGGTGAAAAAACGGGAATTATTGTTGAAAGTGAAAATATTAAGCAAGCTGCTGAAGCACTCTTTTGTTTGATTATTCACCCAAATTTAATAAAGGAATATGGTGTAAATGCTCAGCATCATGTTCTTGAAAATTATACTTGGAACGTTAGTGTTATGAATATGGTAAATCTTTTGAAGACTACTATCAAAGAGTCAAAAGGTAAAAAAAATGGCTAACTACAAAACTTTTTGGATCATTAATCAATATAGCTCGACTCCTGAAACAGCTATGGGAGGGCGACATTATTATATTGCTCAAGAATTGGCAAAGAAAGGTCATAGAGTTTATGTTATTGCGGGTTCTTATAGCCACTTGTTGCGCATGCCAAAAAAAATTAATGAAGATTTTTTGATTGAAAATATTGATCCTAATTTTAATTTTGTATGGGTAGGATTACCTAGATATCATGGTGCCCATGATAAAAAGCGAATAATTAATGAATTTATTTTTTCTTATAAAATAAGAAAGTTAAAAAATATTATTCAAGATACTCCAGATGTAATTCTGCATTCTTCACCTGCGCTCATAAGTTATTTCGGTGCAAGTTATTTATCAAGCTATTTTAAAGTCCCTTATATTTTTGAGGTTAGAGATCCCTGGCCTCTTACTTTAACGGAGATAGGAGGATATTCAAAAAATCATCCATTTGTACGTTTTTTACAATGGATAGAAGATAGAGCGTACCAAAGAGCAGATTTTGCTTTTTCTAATTTTTTTAATGCGATTGAACATATGCAATCTCGAGGATTAGAATATACGAAATTTCATTGGGTTCCGAACGGTATTTCTTTACCAGAAGTTGAAAATAAAGAAGCTATAGATATAACAGTATTAAATAAAATACCCAAAGATAAGTTCATTGTTGGTTATACTGGTACGTTGGGAACAGCTAATGCAATGAATTATTTGATTGATGCAGCAGAGCTTCTTTTAAATAATCCTTTTATTCATTTTGTATTAGTCGGGGAGGGGAAGGAAAAAGCAAGATTAGAAAAGCATGTTGCTGATAAAAATCTGACTAATGTGACTTTTATTTCCTCAATACCAAAAAAACAAATACAAAGTATTCTTGAAAAATTCGATGCATGCTATATAGGTTGGCTCAATCACAGAATGTATAGATTAGGAATTGCTGCAAATAAACTTCCAGAATACTTATATTCTGGAAAACCAATTATCCATTCATATTCGGGCGCTGGTGATTTCGTTCGGCAAGCAAATGCTGGTATAAGCATTGAGGCAGAAAAATCACAATTAATTGCAGATGCCATCTTAGAATTATATCAGTTGCCTGTAAATGAGCGAAAACAAATGGGTGAACGGGGCAAAAAATTTGTTCTTGAAAATTTAAGTTATATGGAAATAGCCACAAAACTTGAAAGTATTGTTTTGCAAAGTGATAAGAATAAATGAAAAGACTGCTCGATATTATCATCGCCTCCATAGCCTTGGTCCTGCTTTCACCACTCTATGTCCTAGTTGCCTATAAAGTGAGAAAAAATCTGGGTTCGCCTGTACTTTTTTGTCAGGTGCGTCCCGGTTTACGTGGGAAGCCCTTTGAAATGATCAAATTCCGCACCATGAAAGATGCTGTGGACGAGCAGGGTAATCCACTACCAGACAGTGAACGTTTAACACCTTTTGGTCAAATGCTGCGTTCTACCAGTCTGGATGAAATGCCGGAATTATGGAACGTGATCAAAGGCGATATGAGTATCGTTGGCCCACGCCCACTGCTAATGGAATATCTACCGCTTTATAGCCCTGAACAAGCCAAACGCCATGAGGTACGTCCGGGCATGACAGGTCACGCGCAGGTCAATGGACGCAATGCCATTGGCTGGGAAGAAAAGTTTAAGTTGGACACCTGGTATGTCGAAAACCAGTCCATTTGGCTCGACTTTAAAATCATGTTTAAAACGGTACATAAAGTTTTAGCAAAAGACGATATTAGTGCTGAAGGTGATGCAACAATGCCAAAATTTACAGGGAATTTGAAAAAATAAACATGAATATTTTAATCACTTCAGCAGGACAAAGAGTTTCATTAGTACGTTCTTTCCAAAAAGAATTGAAAAAGTATTTTGAAAATGGTCAAGTCTTTACCACTGATTTAAATCCTATATTAGCCCCTGCATGTTACGTTTCTGATCAAAGCTTTACTGTGCCACGTGTCACAAGCCCTGAATATATTGATCAGTTGTTACAGCTTTGTTTGACTAATCAGATTAAATTAGTTGTGCCAACGATTGATACAGAGTTATTAGTTTTAAGTGAAAATATTGAATATTTTAAGCAACAAGGTATTCATCTATTAGTAAGTGACCCTGGATTAGTACGCGAATGTCGCGATAAACGTCAGATTAATCAATTTTTTGAAAATCATGGGATTTGTATTCCTCAGCAATATGATTTAGATAATTTACGGTTTCCTGTATTTGTAAAACCTTATGATGGTAGTTTAAGCAAAGGTATTTTTACTGCATATTGTGCAGAAGATATTAAACTTGAACATCATGCAGATCCAAAGCTGATGTTTATGGAATACATTTCACCAGAAGATTATGATGAATTCACTGTCGACTGTTATTATGATCAAGCTTCAGAATTAAAATGTGCAGTACCACGTAAGCGTATTTTTGTTCGTGCGGGTGAAGTGAATAAGGGTGTGACTAAAAAGAATATTATTGTTACTGAATTTAATGAGAAATTAAAATATATTTCAGGAGCACGTGGTTGTTTAACGATTCAGGTATTTTTACATAAAACTGAAGATAAAATTCTAGGAATTGAAATTAACCCACGTTTTGGTGGAGGGTATCCCCTCAGTTATTTGGCTGGTGCCAACTATAGTGAATGGGCTATTAGAGAATATTTACTAAATCAAAAAATTGAAAAGTTTGCAGCATGGAGCGATAATTTGCTGATGCTACGCTATGATGCTGAGGTTTTGGTAAATGACTACCAAGATTAAAGCTTTAGTTTTAGATTTAGATGACACTCTTTATGCTGAAATAAATTATTTGGAATCAGCATATCGTTTTATTGCAGCGCAAATTAGTGCTCAGCCCCAACAGTTGAGTGCTAATATGTTGGCACAATACCATGCTGGCGAAAACGTTTTTGAAAATATTTCAAAAATATATCAAATAGATAAGTCAAAACTTCTAGATTGGTATCGCTTCCATAAGCCAGATATTACATTATTTCAGGATGTTGCAGAGACGCTAAATCATTTTACTACAGACTATATGTATGCAGTCATTACTGATGGGCGTTCAGAAACTCAGCGTAACAAATTACAAGCATTAGGATTGACTGATTTTTTAAGTAGCATAGTAATTTCTGAAGAAATTGGTTCAGAAAAGCCATCTTTAGTGAATTATAAAAAAGTAATGAGTGATTTACAGTGTGAGCAGTATATCTATGTGGGCGATAATTTAAAAAAAGATTTTGTAACAGCAAAACGCTTAGGTTGGACAACTATTTGTTTGAAAGACCAAGGGCAAAATATTCATACACAAAATTTTTCAATTGCTGAAGAATATCAAGCAGATCATTACTTTAATTCTTGGCAAGAAATTAGAGAATTTTTATCAAGTAGATAGAATGAAAACCAAATAGGATTAGTATTAGATGTTAAACACTGCATTTGAACCATGGCCAAGTTTTACTCAGGAGGAAGCGGATGCGGTTTCCCAGGTTTTGTTGTCGAATAAAGTTAATTACTGGACTGGACAGGAATGCCGAGAGTTTGAAAAAGAATTTGCTCAGTTCGCAGAAACTAAATATGCAGTCGCATTGGCCAATGGAACAGTAGCGCTAGATGTTGCGCTCAAGGCATTAGGCATTGGCACAGGCGATGATGTAATTGTTACTTCCCGTACTTTTTTAGCTTCTGCCAGCTCCATTGTCACGGCAGGAGCAAACCCCGTCTTTGCCGATGTTGAACTGGACTCCCAAAATATCTCCCGTCGGACCATTGAAGCGGTCATCACACCCAATACCAAAGCCATCATTTGTGTGCATCTAGCAGGCTGGATGTGTGATATGGACCCGATCATGCAGTTGGCTTCCGATAAAGGCCTGTATGTAATCGAAGACTGTGCACAGGCGCATGGAGCAAGATACAAAGGCAAATCTGCGGGTTCAATTGGTCATATTGGTGCCTGGTCCTTCTGTCAGGACAAGATTATGACTACAGGCGGTGAAGGCGGTATGGTCACCACTAATGATGAAACCCTGTGGAAAAAAATGTGGTCCTATAAAGATCATGGCAAGAACTTTGATAGTATATATAATAAACAGCATCCGTCAGGTTTCCGTTGGTTGCATGATTCATTTGGTACCAACTGGCGCATGATGGAAACGCAGGCAGTGATTGGGCGTATTCAGCTCAAAATGATGTCGGAATGGACGGAAAAACGTACTAAAAATGCTGAAAGAATTTTGAGTTGTTTTGAGAATAGTCCATATTTTACTGTACATCGCCCATCCGATGATTATGTACATGCTGCTTATAAATGTTATGTGCAGGTCAATATCGATGCTTTGCCTGAAGGATGGTCACGTGACCGAATTATGGCAGAGATTAATGCTTTGGGCGTGCCTTGTTTTAGCGGATCTTGCTCAGAGGTCTATTTGGAGCATGCGTTTGATCACACAAAATGGCGTCCAGTAGAACGTTTGAAAAATGCTCAGCAATTGGGTGAAACTAGTTTAATGTTTTTGGTGCATCCGACATTAACAGAAAATAATATTCAAACAACCGAATATGGCATTCAACAAGTGATTGCTCGTATATAATCTATCAATGATTCAGTCACGTAGAATGTACCGATGGGTGCATTTGATAAATTTATCCAGGTTTCAATTTAGTCATTCTAATATTTAAATTGAGTTGAAACTTATAAGTCATATTGAGAAGACACATCACGTGAAATCTATCATCTTGCCATTAGTTGAATCTCCACGATCAGCAAAATTAGTATTTTTGGTCGTCTTAGACTTCTTGATTTTCCCGGTTCTGATCTGGCTTTGTTATGCCATTCGACAGTTTGATCTCGGTGCAGAAGTTGTACCCAATATTCCCTTTGGGTCAGTTTGGGTCAGTGCTATTACAGTCTTTGCGCTGTTTATTTGTGGTGTATACCGTTTTATTGTTCGTACCTTTAATGAATTTTTTATTGCCAAATTAGGTCTGGCAACCATATTAAGCGTGATTGGTTTGTACTTGTTGGCTTATAGTACACATGCCTTTATTCCGACATCAATCCCTTTGATGTTTGGTTTTATGATGTTCGCTTGGGTTTGGTTCAGCCGGGGTATTATTCGTTTTGTCGTTCAATCTTATTTGAAGTCAGGTGTACCGAAAAAACGTATCGCGATTTATGGAGCAGGTCATGCTGGTCAGCAGGTAGCAGCTACTTTAAACCGTTCTAATGAACATCTACCGATTATATTTATTGATGATGATCCTTCTTTAAGTGGCCAAAATATTGGTGGTATCCAAGTTTTTTTACCACATACTGCTTTGAAATGTTTTACAAAATTCAAAATTGATGAAATTTTAATTGCACTGCCGTCAGTAGGGCGAATACGTAAAAGTGAAATTATCAAATTTTTAGAGCCGGCTCATTTAAAAATTACCGAGATTCCGGGTCTGACTAAACTGGTCAATGGTGAAATTCGAATTTCTGATATTCAGGAAGTGGATATTATTGATTTACTGGGGCGTGATCCTGTACCACCAGTTCCAGCGCTTTTGGCTAAAAATATTAAAAATAAAGTAGTCATGGTCACAGGCGCAGGTGGCTCGATTGGTTCAGAACTATGTCGTCAAATTATTAGAAATCAGCCTGTCAAAATTATTATTTATGAGCTAACAGAATTTGCTTTATATCGTATCGATAAAGAATTACGTCTTACGGCAAGCTGTGAAATTATTCCAATTCTAGGTTCAGTTCTCGACGAACGTAAATTAGAACGGGTGATTGAACAATATGGCGTACAAACCGTTTATCACGCTGCTGCTTATAAGCATGTGCCGCTGGTGGAGTGTAATCCGCTGGCAGGTTTGAAAAACAATGCTGTTGGAACCGCCTTTAGTGTGAATGCGGCGGTAAAAAAAGGTGTAGAAACCTTTGTGTTGATTTCAACTGATAAAGCGGTACGTCCAACCAACGTGATGGGTGCGACCAAACGTATGGCAGAGCTGTACTGTCAGGCTATGGCAGAGGCTCAGGATCAGACTCAGATCAGTATTGTGCGCTTTGGTAATGTCCTCGGTTCTTCGGGCTCGGTCGTGCCGCTGTTTAAACAGCAAATTGCCAAAGGTGGTCCGATTACCGTGACTGATCCAGAAGTGACCCGTTTCTTTATGACCATCCCGGAAGCCTCGCAGCTGGTGATTCAGGCCGGTGCCTTGGGGACGGGGGGCGACGTGTTTTTGCTGGATATGGGCGAGCCGGTGCGGATTCAGGATCTGGCTAGACAAATGATTGCCCTCAGTGGCCTCAAGGTCCGAGATGCTAAGAATCCGAATGGCGATATTGAAATTCAATATACGGGATTACGTCCGGGCGAAAAACTCTATGAAGAATTGCTGATTGACGAAGAAAATACAGAAATTACTTCACATACGCGTATTCTGCGATCTGTCGAAAAACATTATCCATTAGCAGAAATTCTGGCAGTATTTAACCGCATACATGAACTTACAGCGACTCAGACCGACATTGAATGGGCGCTGGCACAATTAGAACATTATGTGGATGGTTATGTACGCGGTAACGAAATTAAAGTGAACTAGGTTTTTATAGATATGATCAAGAAAGCAATTCTCCCTGTGGCTGGTTTAGGTACGCGTTTTTTACCTGCCAGTAAATCCATTCCTAAAGAAATGGTGACAGTCGTGGATCGCCCTGCGATTGAATATGTGGTACGTGAAGCAGTCGCTGCTGGGATTGAGCAGATTATTCTGGTGACTCATTCTTCCAAAGCATCGATTGAAAACTATTTTGACCGTAACTTTGAACTTGAAACCACCCTTGAGCAAAAAAATAAGACCGACTTACTCAAAGAAATTACTGAAATTTTACCTACGGGTGTCAGTGTGATTAGTGTACGTCAGCCTCAGCCTTTAGGTCTGGGCCATGCGGTACTGTGTGCCAAAGCGGTGATTGGTGAGGATGATTTTGCGGTGTTATTGCCGGATGTGCTGGTCAAGGATCAGAATACGGAAAATGATCTGGCACGCATGATCCAGCGCTATGTACAATCTCAAGCCTCACAAATCATGGTTGAAGCGGTGCCTGAGCATCTGGTGGACCAGTATGGCATTGTTGATGTTGCAGCATCGCCTGAGGAAGGGAACAGTATTGTGATGCAAGGGATCGTTGAGAAACCGGCGGTTGGAACAGCACCTTCGAATTTATCTGTGGTTGGACGTTATATTCTGCCGGCCAAAATCATGCAGCTTTTGGAACAGACCCCACGCGGGGCAGGCAATGAAATCCAGCTGACCGATGCGATTGCCATGCTGCAGAAAACCGAAGCCGTAGAAGCATATCGCATGAAAGGTCAGACCTTTGACTGTGGCAGTAAGTTAGGTTATCTAAAAGCTGTTTTACATTATGGCGTTGATCATCCTAAACTCGGTACCGAGTTTAAAGCATTGATTCAGGAATTGGCTTTTTAAGAAAAAATAATAAAAAGGAATATCATGAAAGTCGCAGTATTGGGAAAAACCTTATTTTCCGGAGTCATGTCGGCTCTTTTATCTGAATGTGGTCATCAGGTGGTCTGGTGTAATAGCTTCAATGTAGATGAGTCAGCTCGGCCCTATTTCCAAGATGAACCTCTTCAGCTATTACTGCAAAAACAGGAAAAATCTGGCTTTTTAAACTGTTGCGATTTTCAGCATCTGGATTTTAATCAGGATGTTTTTTTCTTTAGTTTTAATGCGACTGAAGAACAGCAGGCGTTTCAGATGCTGGATACCATCCGGCATGCCTGTTTTGCCCATCCCAAACTGATGATTAATGCCTCGACCTTTGGCTTGCATGGTACCCAGCGCTTTCAGCAGTTGCTGCCGAATGATGACTGGATTTATCTGCCAGATATTATTCAGGAAGGGAATGCACTGCGTAGCTTTACTCAGGCCACCCAGCTGATTGTGGGCTGTGATCATGCAGATATACAGCCTAAAATCAAAGAACTCTTACGTCCCCTTTTTCCACGTACCCAACAATATTTGTTTATGCCAGTTCTGGATGCTGAATTTACCAAACTGAGTATTTCTGGCATGCTCGCCACCCGGATCAGTTATATGAACGATCTGGCCAGTGTGGCAGAAAAGCTAGGCATTGATATTGAACAGGTACGGCAAGGCATGGCGGCGGATAACCGGATTGGTTCTGCCTATCTGTTCCCCGGTGTCGGTTTCGGTGGAGAGAATTTCTCTCATGATATCCGCACTTTGACACATGCAGTGGCAGATTCAGGGGTAAAAAACCAGCTATTGGAGCAGGTCTGGGACATCAACGAACAGCAAAAAGAATTACTGTTCCGTAAACTCTGGAATTATTTCCGTGGAGACTTAAAGGGTAAAGTCATTGCGATCTGGGGTGCAGCCTTTAAGGAAAATACCCCAAGTATCCAGCAATCTCCGGTACATGCCATGCTGAGAGCCTTATGGGCACAGGGTGTGACGGTCAAGCTGCATGATCCTCAGGCAATGGCAAATATTGAAAAAGTCTATGGACCACGGGAAGACCTGATCCTGTGTAAAGACCAGTATCAGGCCGTGGAAGGGGCGCATGCCTTGTGTCTGATTACAGCATGGAAACAGTACGGTAGTCCGGATTATCCGTATCTAATCAAACTAATGCAGCATCCCCTGATTCTGGATGGGCGTAATCTGTATGATCCGACGTATGTCAAGACACGTGGTTTTAATTATATTGGGGTGGGACGTTAATGTTGAACCAGATTAATCCAAGCCTAAGCACAGAAACAGTGTGTCAGAAACTCGCCTCGAATAAAGATCAACTGCAATCGGAACATCTACGGGAACTGTTCGCTGCTGACCCGCAGCGTTTTAACAAATACTCAATCCAGTTTGAGCAGTTGCTATTTGACTATAGCAAACACAGAATCAATAAAAATGTACTGCAGGGCCTGATCGAATGGGCCGATGCACAGAACCTCAGATCCTGGATTGGCTCCCTATTTTCCAGTCAGGAAATCAACTATACCGAGCAGCGTGCTGCCATGCACTGGGCACTACGCCTGCCTAAACAGGATCAACAGCATGCTGATCTGGCAGCTGATGTACATGCCCAGCTGGAGCGGATGTATGCCTTGGTGGAACAGATTCATGCCGGACAGCGCCGTGGTGCCACCGGTGAAGTCATTCAGGATGTGGTCAATATCGGGGTGGGCGGATCAGATCTGGGTCCTTTGATGGTCACGCACGCTTTATCTGATTTTAAATACCAGTCTGCCCAGCCACTCAACGTGCATTTTGTTTCGACTATGGATGGAAGTCAGCTGTCCGAGCTGTTGCACCAGCTGCGTCCAGAAACGACACTGTTTATTATTTCTTCCAAATCCTTCGGTACCATAGATACTCTGACCAATGCACAAACAGTCCGTTTATGGCTGGAAAAGGCCTTAGGTCAACATCCCTATATCCTCAAGCACCATTTTATTGGAGTATCGACCAAGCCGGAAAAAATGACCGCATGGGGTATTGCACCGGAAAACCAGTTATTGCTTTGGGACTGGGTTGGCGGGCGTTATTCACTCTGGTCCTGTATCGGACTGCCAATTGCCTTGAGTATCGGGATTGAAGGCTTTAAGCAGCTGCTGGCGGGTGCCTATGCCGTGGATCAGCATTTTCAGTACCAGCCTTTCGAACGCAATATTCCGGTATTGATGGGACTTTTGGGAGCATGGAATACCAATTTTCTGGATATTCAGACCCATGCAATTCTGCCTTATGATGGGCGGCTGAAATATTTTGCCTCCTATCTGCAACAGCTGGAAATGGAATCCAACGGCAAATCAATTCAACGTAATGGCGAGAAAGTCCAGCTAGATACCTGCCCGATTATCTGGGGTGAGGTCGGGCCGAATGCCCAGCATGCCTTCTATCAGTTATTGCATCAGGGTACGCAGTCAGTCAGCTGTGATTTTATTGCACCGGTAGAACGTTATAACAGCCAGCAATATACCTATGCAGACAGCGCTGAAGCATTAGTCGAACAACATCATCTGGCCTTATCCAACTGTCTGGCGCAATCGCGCTTACTGGCTTTTGGCAATGAAGCACTGGATCAAACTGAATTGGCGAGCTTACCGGCTTATAAACAGTATGAAGGTAATCAGCCGAGCAGTACCCTGTTATTGCAGGAACTCAATCCATACAGTTTGGGCATGCTTATTGCACTGTATGAGCACAAGGTATTTGTCCAGTCCGTGCTGTGGAATATCAATCCGTTTGACCAGTGGGGCGTAGAAAAAGGCAAGGAAATTGCCAACCAGCTATTGCCCATCCTGAATGGTGAACAGACCGACTTGGATGGTCTGGATGGCTCAACCCAAGGCCTCATTAAAATTTTATTAGGAAAGTCAAATGGCTAAAATTTTGGTCACAGGTGGGGCAGGCTATATTGGTTCACATACCTGTGTAGAATTGTTGAATGCCAGACATGAGGTAATTGTACTTGATAATCTGTGCAATAGTTCCTCCGAGTCCTTAAGCCGAGTAGAAAAGCTGACCAAAAAAAGCCTGACCTTTGTGGAAGGCGATATCCGGGATAGCCAGTTACTCGATCAGGTCTTTCAGCAAAATTCGATTGATGCGGTAATTCATTTTGCCGGTCTTAAAGCAGTCGGTGAAAGCCAGCAGATTCCATTGGCTTATTTTGATAATAATATTGCCGGTTCAATTAGTCTGGTTCAGGCGATGCAGCGCGCACAGGTGTATAAACTGGTCTTTAGCTCTTCCGCCACTGTGTATGGTGAAGATAATCCTTCTCCATATCAGGAAGATATGCCCTTAAGTATGCCGAATAATAATTATGGCTATACCAAGTTGGTTGTTGAGCAGATGTTAGAAAAAGTAGCAATTGCAGATGAACGTTGGTCCATTGCCTTGCTACGTTATTTTAATCCGGTCGGCGCGCATAAAAGTGGACAGATTGGTGAAGATCCATTGGGTATTCCCAACAATCTGATGCCTTTTGTGACTCAAGTTGCGGTAGGTCTGCGTGAAAAGCTGTCTATTTTTGGCCATGATTACGACACGGCCGACGGCACCTGTGAGCGTGACTTTATTCATGTGGTGGATTTAGCGAAAGCACATGTTTTAGCAATTCAGAATCGTTTAAAGCATCAAGGCTGCCGGGCCTGGAATATTGGTACGGGCCAACCGATATCGGTATTAACCCTGAAAGATACCTTTGAGAAAGTGAATCAGATCCAGATTCCGTTTGAGTTCGCTGCACGACGTGATGGTGATTTGGCAAGTTTCTATGCAGACAATGCGCGTGCAGTAAAAGAGTTGGGCTGGACACCCGAATATGGCTTGGAGGATATGCTCGCCGATAGCTGGAAATGGCAAAAGCAGAACCCCAAAGGATATGGATCATAGATATGAATTTTATTTATGGGGTTATTTGTCATCAACTTACCCATTCATTGGTTTTTCTGGTGAATGAGCTGCTGAAAAGTCCTCATAGTATTATTCTTATTCATGTCGATCAAAAAGCCGACCTTGCCCCATTTCATACTCAATTCGGACAGCTTGATCAGGTATATTTTTTAGCAGACCGGACAGATGTACGATGGGGCAGCTATAGCCAAATTGAAGTCATGTTAAAACTCCTGCAGGAAGCACAAAAATATGATTACGGCTATTTTTTCTTCCTGTCCGGAGATGACATTCCTTTATGTTCCAATACCGCAAGAGAATTATTTCTAGAAAAAGAATATCAAAAACAGACCGAGTTTGTGGGTCATGATGATTTAGCAGATGATGTGGAACAACGGGTGAATGTCCTGTATTTACCGATTATGTATCAGAAAGCTAAATCACCATTATTTCAGTTCCTGAACAGATGGGCATTATGGTATTGCCGGCACTTCCGTAAACAGGATATTTCTCATTTACCTAAACTATATAAAGGTTCAAACTGGATTACTCTCACCGATCAGGCGGTGACATTTATTCTGGATTATCTGGAAGCGAATCCGGATTATGCAAAAACCTTTAAATCTTCACTCTGTGCAGATGAAATCTTTTTCCATACCATTATTTATAATTCCCATTTTCAGCAAAGCATCTATCATGTCCAGCATAGGATAGAGGATTGTGAAACAGGGCTAAGATATATTGACTGGGATTCCGGGCCGGATTATCCAAGAACTTTAGATGTGTCTGATTTTGATAAAATGAAGAAGTCAGGCATGCTGTTTGCGCGAAAAATGAATACAAATATCACAGTGGATATACTCGAAAAACATTTTTCATAAAAGCTTCAGGCCGGAAAAGTACCCTAAAAACTGGAGTCTTTTCTCTGGTTTAAGGGCATTGTTTTCAGGCTTTTTGAGGACTTAAGCTTCGCCCTGGATCAGCTGGGTCAGCTCAGCAACATAGTCCTGCATCGGCCGTGGATGATGATCACGGCGGCTTTCAATATTCAAACGCAATAACGGTTCAGTATTGGATGCACGCACATTAAAACGCCATGTGCCAAAATTCAGGCTGACGCCATCGGTCTGATCAATTTCCGGTTTTTGATCGGCATAATGATCGAAAAGTTTTTGGATGGTCGCTTGGGTATCGGCAACTTTAAAGTTGATTTCACCACTGCAAGGGAACTTGGCGATCATTTCTTCCACAAGAGAAGATAAGGATTTTCCTGTTTCAGACAGTACCGCCATAGCCAGTAACCATGGAATCATACCGCTGTCACAGTAAGCAAAATCACGGAAATAGTGATGGGCACTCATTTCCCCACCATAAGCCGCATTATGTTCACGCATGACATCTTTAATAAAGGCATGACCTGATTTTGATTGGACGGTAATCCCTTGATACTGCTCCACGACATCGAGCGTATTCCAGACCAGACGCGGGTCATGCACAATTTTTTCGCCAGATTGCTTTAGCAAGAATGCCTGCGCCAGAAGGCCGACAATATAATAGCCTTCAATGAACTGACCTTTTTCATCGAACAGGAAGCAGCGGTCAAAGTCGCCATCCCAGGCAATGCCCATATCCGCACCATGCTGAATCACCGCATCACGGGTGCTATCACGGTTTTCAACCAAAATTGGATTCGGGATGCCATTCGGGAAGTTGCCATTGGCCTCATTATGAATTTTGACAAATTCAACCGGAATCTGTAGCTGTTGAAACTTCTGTTCAAGCGCATCCACTACATGACCTGCGGCGCCATTACCGGCATTCATCACCAGTTTCATCGGGCGGATTTTTGCCGGATCGATATAGGTCATCAGGTGATCGATAAACTCTGGCAGGATATTATATTTTTCAGTATGACCTTTTTGGCTAACTTCAATGAATTGTCCCGATTCTGCCAAGGCCTGAATTTCTTTTAAGCCTGTATCTGCACTAATCGGACGGGCATTTTCACGCACCAGTTTCATGCCGTTATAGTCCATCGGATTATGGCTGGCAGTGACTTCAATTCCACCTTGTACATCGAGGTGGAAGGCCGCGAAATAAACTTCTTCAGTCCCGGTCATGCCGAGATCCAGCACATTAACCCCGGCATCATTTAAACCGCGAATGGTCGCCTGTTTTAAACCTTCACTGCTGAGTCGAATATCACAGCCAATGACAACTGTTTTAAGCTGATAGATCTGTCCATAAGCACGGCCAATTTTATAGGCAATCTCTTCATTGAGTTCGCTACCCAGTTTGCCGCGAATATCATAGGCTTTGAAGCAAGTCAGTTTTGTCATTTAGAGGCTCTCCATTTAGAAGAAAAAAGGCCGGTTTCCCAGCCTCGATTCAATTTTAATTATTCTACAGTAACCGATTTTGCCAGGTTGCGTGGCTGATCCACATCCGTACCACGTAGCACTGCCACATGATAAGAGAGTAACTGCACCGGGATGCTATACACAATCGGTGCCAGTACTGCATTTACTGATGGAATATGTACCACGTGCTTGCGCTCTTTGGCTTTAATGCCACTGTGTTCATCAGCAAAAACAAACAGTTCACCACCACGTGCCTGAACTTCTTCCATATTGGATTTCAGTTTGTCCAGCATGTCATCTTGTGGCGCCAGAATCACCACCGGCATGTCATTGTCGACCAGTGCCAATGGCCCATGTTTCAGCTCACCTGCAGCATAACCTTCAGCGTGAATATAGGAAATTTCTTTCAGCTTGAGTGCACCTTCCAGAGCGATCGGGAAATGCGTACCACGGCCCAAAAACAGACAATGCTGCTTCTCAACAAACAATTCAGAGAGACGTAAAATTTCATCGTCATGACGCAAGGTATCCAGAATCACTTTAGGCATATGCCAAAGTCCTGTGGTAATTTCCGTCATTTTTTCTGTAGAAATAGTATTTTTTACAGAACCGATTTTCAGTACCAACAGCATCAAGGCTGCAAGCTGGGTGGTAAAGGCTTTGGTGGAAGCCACGCCAATTTCAGGACCAGCTAAAGTCAGCAGGCTGTAATCTGTTTCACGTACCATCGAAGAGGTTGCCACGTTACAGATCGTCATCGTGCTAATGTCGAGGCCTTTGGCAGTTGCACGTTTCTGTGTATCACGTAAGGCAGCCAAGGTATCGGCAGTTTCACCGGACTGGGAAATACATACATATAGCGTGTTGTTCACAATCACCGGAGTGCGATAACGGAACTCGCTGGCAATCTCGACCTGGCAAGGCAGATCAATCAGCTGTTCAAACCAGTATTTGGCGATCATGCCGGCATGATAGCTGGTGCCACAGGCAATAATCTGAATTTGCTGGATTGTGGAGAAGTCTTGTTCTGCACTGGCAAGGAAGTCTTCGCGCAGCTCATTGCCATTTAAGGCTTGGGAAATGGTCTGTTTGATCGCTTCAGGCTGCTCATAAATTTCTTTGAGCATGTAGTGCTTGTATTCACCTTTAGAGGCATTGCTGACCGCAGCATCCAGTTCTTTGACCGGACGATCGATCAGTTGACCATCGACAAAGACTTCAATGGTGGTGCGGGTCAAACGGGCAATATCACCTTCTTCCAGGTAGATAAAACGGTTGGTAATCGGGAGCAGCGCTAGCTGGTCAGAACTGATAAAGTTCTCGCCAATGCCCACGCCAATCACCAGTGGCGAACCTTCACGCACGGTAATCAGCTCATCCGGGTGGTCAGTATGTACGATGCCCAGTGCATAGGCACCTTTCAGTTGCGGAACCACTTGGCGTACGGCTTCTAACAAACTTGGTGTAGATTTCAGCGCATCATTGATCAGATGGGCAACCACTTCAGTATCAGTCTGTGAGGTAAACACATAGCCCAAAGCTTCAAGATCATCTTTGAGTTCCTGATAGTTTTCGATAATTCCGTTATGAACCACTGCCACATTTTCAGAAATATGCGGATGGGCATTTTCTTCAGTCGGTTTGCCATGGGTCGCCCAGCGTGTATGCGCAATGCCAAGTGAACCGCTAATCTGGGACTCATTCACAGCCTGTTCAAGGTTCGCAACCTTACCGACACGGCGTTCACGTAGGACTTGGCTATTATTAATCAGTGCCAAACCTGCTGAATCATAACCACGGTATTCCAGGCGTTTTAAGCCTTCGATCAAAATATTGGTAATGCTACGTTCTGCAATGCCACCAACGATACCACACATATTTGTTCCCCTTATTTCTTGATTTTTTGCGGACGTGGATAGTTTTCTTTGGCAAATTGCTTAGAGCGCTCTACTGCCAAACTGTTGTCTTCCACATCACGGGTAATCGTTGAGCCTGCACCCACTGTGGCACCTTTGCCAATTCTCACAGGTGCAACCAATGAACTGTTCGAGCCAATGAAGGCCTGATCACCAATAATCGTTTTAAATTTGTTCGCACCATCATAGTTACAGGTAATGGTTCCTGCACCGATATTAGAACCGGCACCGATTTCAGCATCACCCAGATAGGTAAAATGGTTGGCTTTAGAGCCTAGACCAATCGAGGTATTTTTGACTTCAACGAAGTTACCGATATGTACCTCAGCTGCGAGTTTTGCACCCGGACGGAGTCGTGCAAAAGGTCCAATCTGGGTATCTTCACCAACGATAGCATTGTCAAAAATGCTATATGGTTGAACCTTGGTGCCAGCTGCAATCTTGCTATTCTTAATGATACAGCCGGCGCCAATTTCAACGTTGTCGCCCAGCTCGCAATCACCTTCGATAATCACATTGATATCAATACGGACATCCTGACCGACAGTTAAATTGCCACGCAAGTCAAAGCGGCTTGGATCAATCAGATGTACGCCTTGCTGCATCAGCTGTTTTGCTTGATAAGCCTGGAACTGACGCTCTAAAGCAGCCAACTGCACCCGGTCATTTACCCCTTCAACTTCAAAAGCCTGCTCAGGTTCTACAGATGCAACTTGCATACCATCTGCCAAAGCCATCGCCACAATATCGGTCAGGTAATATTCACCTTGGGCATTGTCATTGCTTAAATTTGGCAGCCATTGATGTAGTTTGGCATTGCTGACCGCATAAATACCGGTATTGATTTCCTTGATCTGACGTTGGGCATCGTTGGCATCTTTATGTTCAATAATGGCCTGGATCTGACCCTGTTCACGCACAATACGGCCATAACCATTGGCATCCAGCAGGGTAAGCGTCACCAGACCAATACCGGTTTCTGCAGTGGCATCGAGTAATTTTTGCAAGGTCACAGGATTAATGCAGGGTACATCGCCGGAAAGAATCAGCGATACGCCGTCGTGAGGCAGGACAGGCAAGGTCATCTGCACCGCATGGCCGGTACCCAGCTGTTCAGCCTGTTCGACCCATTTAATATCCTGTTGTGCAAATGCTGTTTGAACCCGGTCACCACCATGACCATAAATGGTAATAATATTATCTGCGTTTAATTTTTTTGCCGTTTCAATGACATGACCCAGTAAAGGACGTCCTGCAAGGGGTTGTAATACTTTCGGTAAGCTTGAACGCATACGCGTGCCTTTACCTGCAGCAAGAATAATAACAGTCGTTGACATGTTCTAATCCTAAATATGGCTTATGCCACGATGAAGTAAAAATAAAGCAAAATACAAAGAGCCGCCCAAAGGCCGGCAATAATGTCATCCAGCATGATGCCGAAGCCACCAGCCACTTGACGATCAATCACCCTGATCGGCCAAGGTTTCCAGATATCAAATAACCTGAACAGGGCAAAACCGACGAGCAACCATAACCAGTTCATCTGGCCTAAGTAGATCAGGGGCAAAAATGTGATGGATTGTCCGGCAAATTCATCCCAGACAATGCGTCCATCATCATGAACCCCCATGACTCTAGCAGTATGCCCGCAGATATATATGCCAACCAGGGACATGATGGCAATGGCAAAAACACTGTTTAGAAAACCAAGATGCAGCCAAATGGGAATAAATAAAAGTGCAAAGGCCGACCCAAAGGTACCGGGTGCTTTAGGTGCCAGACCCGAACCAAAACCAACCCCACTAAAGACAATCAGTCGGTCGATCCATGACATGGCTTTAAAATTAATCGCAGGTTTATGCAAAATGTTGATACCCATTAAATTGAAGTAAATGATCTACGCCATTTTTTTCAAAAGTTAAGCCGTGCTGCGGCTGAATTTTTCCGATTATACTAATCGGAACATCAAGTTGTTTTTGCAATAATTTTTGGTAATTTTGCGGGCTTATTGTAAAGCATAACTCGTAATCATCGCCACCAGCGAGGGCATATTGCCATTTTTGCGCATCGTTTAAGGCATGCAGGGCAGGACTGATCGGTAAGTTTTCGAGTTGCAGCTTTGCACCTACTTGAGAGGCTTTGAGAATATGTCCAAGATCTTGTGCCAAGCCATCCGAGACGTCAATCATGCTATGTACCAAACCTTTTAAGGCAGCACCGAGCTGACAGCGTGGCGTTGGATAGTCCAGACGTTTTTGCAGTGGATGACCAAGATGCTGTAGTGCAAAAGCTGCATCACCGACAGTTCCACTGACACAGATCAGATCACCCGGTTTTGCACCTGAGCGTGGAATGGCTTGACCAATATCCACCCAGCCCAATGCTGTGACAGACAGGGTTAAATGAGGACTTTGAGTGGTATCACCACCGATTAAGCTCACACCAAATTGATCGCAACAATCATATAAACCCTGACTAAAAGCTTTTAGCCAGTCATGATCAATTTGGGGTAGGCTCAATGCGAGTAAAATACTGTACGGGGTTGCGCCCATCGCGGCAATATCAGATAAATTGACAGCCACAGCTTTCCAGCCAATCGCATGCGGATCGGTGTCTATTGGAAAATGGCGTCCAGCAACTAGAGTGTCGGCACAGATGACCAGTTGTTGCTGAGGAGGGGGGGTGAGCAAGGCTGAATCGTCACCGACGCCCAGATCGACAGAATGGGCATTCTTGCGATTGAAATAGGTGTCGATAATCGAAAATTCAGCCATACAACGAATCTACGCTATTAGTTAGACTGCTGTTTTTCTGCTGCACGCAAAGTTGTCGCTAAACGATCCAATACACCATTGATGTATTTATGGCTATCGGCACCGCCAAAATGTTTAGCCAGTTCGATTGCTTCATCTAGAACGACGCGATATGGAATCTCAAAATGTTCTTTGAGTTCATATGCACCAAGACGAAGGGTCGCAAGCTCAACACCGTCAAGTGCTGAAAGTTCGCGATCGAGTACCGGGATTAAGAGCGCATCCAATGCTTCATGATTGGCAACCACTTGAGTCAACAATTCATGATAATAGCTCAGATCCACTTTGTGCATGGCATTTTCCACACGCGTACGTGCTTCAATCTCATGCACCGGATTGTGGCTCATTTGCCATTCATAAATTCCTTGTACAGCAAAGCGACGTGCTTTACGTTTTGCTGCATAAGTTGCTTGAAGTGTTTGCGACATAGCGTTAAATAGCCTTTAACAAGTTAACCATTTCAATCGCAGTCAGGGCAGCTTCGCTACCTTTATTGCCTGCTTTTGTTCCAGAGCGTTCAATCGCTTGTTCAATACTGTCCGTAGTGAGTACACCGTTAATTACAGGTAAGCCAGTGTCCAGGCCAACCACGCCTAAACCTTTGGCACATTCGCCTGCAACGAAATCGAAGTGAGGCGTGCTACCACGAATCACGGCGCCAAGCGCGATGATGGCATCGAAACGATCTGAAGCTGCCAGTTTTTTCGCAACTACAGGAAGTTCCCAGGCACCAGGTGCATGAACAACAGTAATATTATCCTCTGATACACCATGACGTTTCAATGTATCAATGGCACCTTCTAACAGATGTTCAACCACAAAGCTGTTAAAACGACCAACTAAAATCGCATAACGGTCTTCGTTCGCGAGATGTAACATACCTTCAATACGGCGAACTGCCATAACAACCTCGATGATTTCTTAAGATGTTTGTTGTGCGGTGATGTATTCTACCACTTCTAAGTTAAAGCCTGACAGGGCATTGAAACGCAATGGAGAGCTCAGCAGCTTCATTTTTTCAACGCCTAAATCACGCAAAATTTGTGCACCCACACCAATGGTCTGATACTGCTGAGACAGTGCAGAATTTGATTTTACATTTTTTGGTGCTTTAAGGGTATCTAATGCTGGACCCAGGTCCTGTAAATGGCGCTGGCCAATCCAGACCAAGACACCACGATCACTATTGGAAATTTCTTTCAGGGCACGATCCAGGTTCCAGGCCGGCTCGCCATCCTGTTTCTTCAGTTTGAGCAAGTCGCGGGTCGGGTTAAAACCATGTACACGTACTGTGGTCACACCCTCTTTAGGCTCACCTTTGACCAAAGCCAAATGAATATCCGGATTGCCCAGTTCACGATAGCGATACAGGTTAAAGCTGCCGTATTCAGTATCAATACTTTGCTGATCGATACGCTCTACCGTTTGTTCATTGGTCATGCGGTAATGAATCAGATCGGCAATCGTGCCGATTTTCAGGCCATGCTTTTCAGCAAAGACTTCCAGATCCGGACGGCGCGCCATCGTGCCATCTTCATTGATGATTTCACAAATCACAGAAGCTGGTTCCAGTCCTGCTAAACGGGAAAGATCACAACCTGCCTCAGTATGTCCGGCACGGTGCAAGACACCGCCTGGTTGCGCCATCAGCGGGAAGATATGTCCTGGCTGTACAATATCTGCCGGTTTGGCATGAGCAGCCACAGCAGTTTGAATCGTGTGCGCACGTTCAGCCGGAGAAATACCGGTAGAAATACCTTCAGCCGCTTCAATCGACAGGGTGAAATTGGTCCCATGCTGGGCACCATTGGCATCCACCATTAACGGCAGATTCAACTGCTGGCAACGCTCTTTACTTAAAGTCAGGCAGACCAGACCACGTGCATGGGTGATCATGAAGTTGATGTCTTCAGGACGTACGTGTGTGGCAGCAATCACCAAATCGCCTTCATTTTCACGGTCTTCATCATCCATCAGGATGACCATTTTTCCTGCACGGATATCTGCTACAAGCTCTTCAACAGTATTGAGCGGCATCAACCTTCACCTTCTTTTTTGATCTTGATCAGACCGAATCATGACATTATTGGGTACATAGTCTAACGCTTTTTGCGCAATTTTGCCTATGCTTATTGCTTTCCCTCTAGTGGTTCATTGTTATACACAGTCTTGATAAACATGAAAAGCCGACTTTAAATGAAAGCCTGAGCTTTATGCAGGTTTTTTGAGCAATTAAAAAGCATAAAAAATGAGAAACTTAGGTGAAATCAACATAAGCTCAGACATTAAGGTGTTTTCAGAAAGTATTTTTATTTATTGTCAGTCATTCAATGGAATTTTGGACTCAAAATGCTGGAAAATTTTACCCAGTATTAAAAATTTTAAAAAATATCAGGTTAAAAGCGGACCGAAGCCCGCTTTTAATCATCAGATTGATTAGAAAAAACCTGCCGGTTTGGTTGAATAGCTCACTAACAGGTTTTTGGTTTGCTGATAATGATCCAGCATCATTCTGTGATTCTCACGTCCAATGCCTGATTTTTTATAACCGCCGAAAGCCGCATGCGCCGGGTAGATATGATAACAGTTGGTCCAGACCCGACCAGCCTGGATGGCACGACCGGCACGATACGAGGTATGTGCCGAGCGCGACCAGACCCCGGCACCGAGTCCGTAAATGGTATCGTTGGCGATCTTGATTGCATCATCGAAGTCTTTAAAGGTAGTCACGGCCAGCACGGGACCAAAAATTTCTTCTTGGAAGGTTTTCATATTGTTGGTGCCCTTAAAGATGGTCGGCTCAATATAGAAACCTTGACCGACTTCCTGACGTGCTTCACCGCCGGTCAGGATCTGTGCACCTTCTTCACGGCCAGTGGCAATACAACCCAGAATCTTGTCCTGCTGTTCCTGAGAAGCTTGCGCGCCAATCATAGTATCAGTATCCAGTGGATGACCGGTTTTAATGCGTTGTACCCGTTCTACTGCACGCGCTAAAAACTCATCGGCAATACTTTCCTGTACCAAGGCCCGGGAAGGGCAGGTACAGATTTCACCCTGGTTCAGGGCAAACATGGCAAAGCCTTCCAGAGCTTTATCCAGATAATCGTCTTCCTGATCCATGATGTCGGCAAAGAAAAGATTTGGTGATTTACCGCCGAGTTCCAGAGTCACCGGAATAATATTTTCAGTCGCATATTGCATGATCAGCTGACCCACTGCGGTTGAGCCGGTAAAGGCAATCTTGGCAATACGGGGATTGGTCGCCAGTGGACGGCCGACTTCGACCCCGTAGCCATTGACGATGTTCAACACGCCCGGTGGCAAAATGTCCTGAATCAGTTCAGCGAGCACCAGAATACTGACCGGAGTCTGTTCTGCAGGTTTCAGCACAATACAGTTGCCTGCAGCCAAGGCTGGCGCGAGTTTCCAGGCGGCCATCAGAATCGGGAAGTTCCAGGGAATGATTTGTCCGACTACACCAAGCGGTTCATGAAAATGGTAGGCGATAGTATCTTCATCAATTTCGGAAATGCCACCTTCCTGAGCCCGGATACAGCCGGCAAAATAACGGAAATGGTCAATGGCCAGTGGAATATCGGCAGCCAGCGTTTCACGGATCGGTTTTCCATTGTCCCAGGTTTCTGCTACAGCCAACATTTCCAGATTTTGTTCCAGACGGTCGGCAATTTTCAACAGAATATTGGAGCGGGTGGTCGGCGATGCTCTGTTCCATTGTTCTTTGGCTTTGTGCGCTGCATCCAGGGCCAACTCAATGTCTTCTACAGAGGAACGCGGCACTTTGGTAAATACTTTGCCATCTACCGGAGAAATGTTGTCAAAGTATTCACCTTTGACTGGAGCGACCCATTCGCCGCCAATGAAATTATCGTATTGTGCTTTAAATTGAATTTTTGAACCGTCAGTATTGGGGTCTGCATAACGCATAATCTATTCCTTTATATGATTGTTAGTGGTGCAGGCTGCGCGCATGTTGCCGATCAAAAAATATAGGCGCAGCTCTACTATAAAGAGGGAACAAGACGGACGGTTGTTTGTTTACAGGCTTGCTACAAAAGACAATATTTGGAGACAAGCGGTAGAATAATAAAAATTATAAATTCTCAAGCCTTAAATTTAAAAACAATGAGTTATAGTGGTTATAAAACATCGAAAGATTGGCATATTTTCAATGCACTTGATTACATTTCGACCTAGTCATGATTCAAAAGAAGCCAGGCAAGAGAAATGAGGGTAAGTTTCATTTCTTCTTCCGCGTTTATCTAAAGTCCTTTGTCATGCAGCCATTGAAACAGTTGCTGATAAACCTGCTCACGAACAGATTGCTCTGAAAGTACCAGATCATGTAAACCGTTCTGAATACTTTGAACCGTGACATCGCCTTTAATTTTTTTGGCATATTTCTGAATGTCTTTAATGCCTAGAATTACATCGCTGCTCTGTGCGGCTTTGCCCCATTTTTTAGGATATAAGGTCTGATGCGAATGCATGATCAATACCGGAATATCGAGCTGAACACCGCGATGAATTTCTTTCTGTGCCTCATGAATGGCACGAATAAAACTGATCCGAACCATCGGGTAGCGGGTCTTTTTCCAGTCCAGACTGAAGTCCCATTCGCCTTTTAAATCCTTATGCAGGCTGGTGGCATACCACTTGTTCAGCTCGCTTGGAAATTTAAGATTGGGAAAAATTTTAGCCAGTCTGCTCAGTTGCGGAATGCCAAGCGCACGTTTGATTGGATTCATATTGAAGTCATAAAATGGACTATTGACCCAAAGCGCTTTGATTAAAGGGTGCTGCGGATGATGTGCCGCATATAAGGTCGTGGTCAGGCCGCCGGTAGAATGACCACAGAGCAGGGCAGCATCGTGGCCCTCAGCTGCTATAATGTCGAGGGCTTGGGTAATTTCTGCATCATATTCAGCTAGGTCATAGACGTTATAATATTTTTGATGCGGCAGAATCGACCGTCCGTACTTTCTTAAATCCAGCGCATAAAAATCAAAACCATGCTGATTAAAGCGCTCTGCCATTTCGGTCTGAAAAAAATAATCGATAAAGCCGTGAATATATAAAACTGCTTTTTTTGTGGGTTGGGCTGCTTTTTTACGGATCAGGGTTGCTACGACTTTGCCCTCATAATCATCGGGAAAGTTTAAGGTCGCTTGTTCATAGCCTGTCCCCAGAATATCGAGCTGATAAAGCGGTTGCAGTTCACTCATTTTTATACTCGTTGGTCTTATTAAATTTATGCTTTATCCTTGATGAGCTGAGGTTTTTTGTCAAACAGATCTTGCTGCCGATTTAAATTAAAAATACGAATAGGGATTAATTTTAGAAACCGTCCAAAACCTAGGCTGAAAATGAGTGTTATCAGATTATAAAATCCTGCTACAAGTATTATAAATTTGCTAAATGACCTAACAGCTTAAAATCAGGCTAAGCTATATAAAATAAACAAAGTGATGTGACTATTTTGGCAGAACTGCCGAAGATTGATTAGATGAGTTAAATAATGCCCAGAGAAAATTTGAACAGTAAACGCCCTTTATATATTCCTTATGCTGGAAATACTCTGCTAGAACTCCCACTACTCAATAAAGGCTCTGCATTTTCTGAAGAAGAGCGTAGAAGCTTTAACTTGCATGGCTTGATTCCTCATGTCACCGAGACGATTGAAGAACAAAGTCAGCGTTCTTATCAGCAGTATTGTGCTTTTAGCAGTGATATTAACAAGCATATTTATTTGCGGAATATTCAGGATACCAATGAGACCCTGTTTTACCATCTGATTGAAAATCACCTCAGTGAGATGATGCCGATTATCTATACCCCGACTGTGGGTGAGGCATGTCAGCGCTTTTCTGATATTTATCGCCGTCATCGTGGGATCTTTATTTCCTATCCTGACCGTGATCAGATCGACCAGATTATTCACAATATCAATAAAAAGAACGTGAAAGTGATTGTGATTACAGATGGTGAGCGCATTTTGGGTCTTGGAGATCAAGGCATCGGTGGTATGGGGATTCCCATTGGAAAACTGGCACTCTACACCGCATGTGGCGGGATCAGTCCGGCCTATACCTTACCGATTACTCTTGATGTCGGTACCAATAATCAGCAGTTGTTAAATGACCCGATTTATATGGGCTGGCGTGAACCACGAATCAGCGGCGATGAATACTATGCTTTTGTCGAGACGGTGATTCGGGCGATTCAACAGCGCTGGCCAGATGCCTTAATTCAGTTTGAAGACTTTGCACAGAAAAATGCCATGCCTTTGCTGGAAAAATACCGTGATCGAATCTGTTGTTTCAATGATGATATTCAGGGCACCGCTGCGGTGTCTGTCGGCAGCCTGATTGCTGCTTCGCGTGCAGCAGGCAAACAGCTTAAAGATCAGGTGGTTACTTTCTTGGGTGCTGGTTCAGCCGGTTGCGGGATTGCAGAACAGATCGTTAAGCAAATGGTTGCTGAAGGCTTAAGTGATGCTGAAGCACGTGCACGTGTGTTTATGGTCGACCGCTTTGGCCTGATCACAGAAAATCAGCCGAATTTATTGGATTTCCAGCGCAAACTTGCACAGCCGCTTGAAAATGTAGAAAGCTGGGCAGATGCAGAGAGTATGATTTCTCTACTGGATGTGGTCAAACGTGCCAAACCGACGGTACTGATAGGTGTATCTGGACAGCCAGGTCTATTCACTCAGGAAGTGATTGAAGCCATGGCTGAAAATAGTGTACAACCGATTGTTTTCCCTTTATCTAACCCGACTTCCCGCGTAGAAGCTGTTCCGGCCGATATCTTGCAATGGACCAATGGCAGAGCATTGATTGCGACGGGTAGCCCATTTGCACCAGTGAATTATCAGGGACAGATTCATCATATTTCCCAATGCAATAACTCTTATATTTTCCCGGGTATCGGTCTGGGCGTAGTTGCTTCAGGTGCAAAACGTGTCACGGATAATATGCTGATGGCCTCGAGTAATGCCTTAGCGGACTGTTCTCCGAAACTGAAAGACCCTCAGGCGGATTTATTGCCAAATCTGGATTGTTTACAGTCAATTTCGAAGCAGATTGCATTAAAAGTGGCACTTGCTGCGATTGAAGACGGAGTAGCACCGAAAATCAGTGTAGAAGAATTACAGCTAGCAATAGAGCATAATTTTTGGACACCGCAATACCGTGATTATCAGCGGATTACCTTTTAATTGTATTGAAGAGGAACTCTTTATCATGGCCAATTTTTTATGCTAACTAGAGTTCATCTGATGCGTGGGTGAAATATAAAAAGCCCAGATCTTTTGATTAGGGCTTTTTTATTGTCGTAGGGGTGCCATGGTCACACCTTGGTTATAAAATCAGAAAGTACTTTAAGAATTTTTTATTGAGTGAAATAAAAATGAAAGGATCATTTAAAGAAAATAACATCAGCATAAAAAAAGCCCCCATCTTTCGATGAGGGCTTTTTGAATCTGGAGCGGGAAAGGAGACTCGAACTCCCGACCCCAACCTTGGCAAGGTTATGCTCTACCAACTGAGCTATTCCCGCGGAGTCTATAAAGTTTTTTAAATGAAAAAACTAAATGAAAAAATTTTGAGCGGGAAAGGAGACTCGAACTCCCGACCCCAACCTTGGCAAGGTTATGCTCTACCAACTGAGCTATTCCCGCATGCCGTGTATAATACAGCATGCAAAAATGTGGTCAACACCTTTGTTAAAAATCTTGCATCAATTGCATAAAATAAAAGCAAAATGCTGTAGACCAGCCAATAAATAACCAATATTCATATAGAAATCAATGAAACTTGGCCACAATCAACGGATTGCACCTGTACAGATTACCGAAATACTCGACAGAACAAGGTATACTGAGACTATATTTTTGTAGATCGGAGTCAGGCCATGAGCTTAGAACAACAACTGAAAGACCGTTTGGCGCAATTATCCCCAACCTATTTGGAAGTGGTGAATGAATCTTCGGGTCATGGCGGTTATTTCCCGGGAAAAGAATCGCATTTTAAAACCGTGATTGTGAGTCAGGCTTTTGCCGGTTTACGTCCAGTCCAGCGTCATCAGAAAGTTTATGCTGCTGCAGGTGATCTGCTTTCAAAAGACAAAATTCATGCGCTGGCCATTCATGCATTTTTGCCTGAAGAATGGGCTGGTCAGGACACCACCAGTCCGGCTTGTGCACATGCACCTAAAAACTAAGAGGACATGATGGAAACCCAACTTTTAGTCAAGATTATTCATATGTCGGCAGCAGGACTGGCCATTGTCGCCATTTTTGCCCGTGCCTTGACCTTGTTTGTCGGTACACAAGGGAATTTACCTAATCCGGTGGCACGTATAGCGCTAGTCGCTTTACAGCATTTAGCTATCACGGTGATTGCACTGACCGGCATTGTGTCGCTCGTCCTCAAAGACTTTGATGTACAGCCTTGGTTTTATGCCAAAGTCATTTTATTTTTGGTACTGGTGTCCTCGTTAGGCAAAGCCTATAAAAAAGATGATTCTATCTTGCTATCGCAGCGTCGGGCTGGCTTAGTTATTGCTGTAGTTTCGTTGGTGTCTATTCTGGCTTTGGTAATGATCAAGCCGAATTTTGGCTAAAAGCAAGCTGGCTGTGATGATCAGCACAGCCAGTCCATGCAAATAATTAAAAAATACAAATGTGGTAAAAGTAATTAAAAATGTGAGGAGGGGACATGCGTACACGTGTGGTATTTAATCAAAAGGGTGGGGTAGGCAAGTCGAGTATTACTGTCAATCTGGCAGCAATCAGTGCACATCAGGGCTTAAAAACCTTATTGATTGACCTGGATCCGCAGGCCAACTCTAGCCAGTATGTGCTGGGCGATGATGCGACGTATTCTAGTGACAAGCCGGCACTCGAACCAAATATAGAAAACTATTTTGAAAATGTACTTGGCAATCAGCAAAGCAAGGGGCTGCTTGGTAATGCGATTGGCTCGATTTTAAAAAGTCGTAGTAAAGGCCTGGAAAGCTATGTGCATCAATCTTCTTTTAAACATCTCGATGTCATTCCGGCTAGCCCGACACTGGGTGCATTGGCCTATGCACTGGAGTCCAAGCACAAGATCTACAAGTTACGAGATGCCTTACAACAACTGTCAGGATATTATGATCGGGTGTTTATTGATACACCGCCTGCATTCAATTTCTTTACCCTCTCTGCTCTCATTGCGGCGAACCGTGTGCTGATTCCCTTCGACTGTGACGTGTTTTCTAAACGCGCCCTGCAGACCCTGATTGAAAATGTGATTGAAACTCAGGATGACCATAATGAAGGGCTGGAAATTGAAGGTATTGTCGTCAACCAGTTTCAGGCACAGGCTAAGTTACCGCGTGAAGTGGTACAACAGCTCAAAGATGAAGGCTTACCGGTCCTCGACAGTATGTTGCCACCGTCGATCTTGATGAAAGAATCTCATCAGAAAAATCAGCCTTTGATTCATTTGGCTACTGATCATAAATTGACTCAGGCCTATCAATCGTTGTTCAATGAGATAGAGCAGAATTAAGATCGAGTTAGCTATGAAACTTGTGAAAATAAGCCTGAGTATTGCTGCACTTGCATTACTGAGTGCCTGTGCAACGCCGGTAAAACCGACTTATGTGTCGCCAACCCTGTATCAGACTTTGGGTTGTTCGCAACTACAGGGTGAATATAACCGTATTCAGCAGTATATCGACAATGGCGTTGAGCCACCGAAACGTACAGGCGTCGGTGTGGGCGTTGGTCTTGGCGGTGGCTGGGGCAGTCGCGGTGGCTGGGGTATTGGCCCGAGTGTTTTAGTCAATATGGGACAATCATCCGATACCAAAAGAACCGAACTGGCACGGCTTTTAGGCGAGCAGGAAGCGATTGTACAGGCCGCGCGTTATAAGAACTGTCCGATCATCGTTCGGCAGGCGACGCCTAAATAAATCATTCAACATTAAACGGATGAATGCTGACTTCGGGTCGGCATTTTTTTATTGCTTTCACCAAGAATAGGGCGGTTTACATTAAGATAAAACTCACGGGAAATTGACCAGACTGTATATAAATCTGAAATTTATAAGCTTGTTATCACACTCTCATATTGATTAAGCTACAACCTTGGCCCGGAAAAGTTCATTGCGATGATTGAAAATTGGTTATTTGTTTTAGGACTCATTGCTGTAATGATGGTTCCAGGGCCCGCCAATGCCTTGGTGGCTAGTTCTGCTCATCAGCAGGGGCAGGCCAAAACCAGTCTCTATCTTCCTGCCATTTTGCTCGGCTATTTTTATGCCATTAATGTATGGGCCTTGGTGATTCATCTGGCGTCACCGATCTGGCCAAATTTTAAAGGCTTGGTCTATGTGCTGAGTACCATCTGTGTGGGCTGGATGACCTTGCATTTATATAAGGCCCAGCAGTTAGAACGCTACAGCAAGAACCATCCGCAGATTCGCCCCTGGCAAATGTTTACAACTACCCTAAAAAATCCTAAAGCAGCATTGTTGGCCTCTGGAATTTTACCGATGGAAACCTGGCAAAGCCCGACCAACTTCGTTCTGGTTTTTGCTGCCTTTAGCTTGAGTACCGTTCCGGTCGGGATATTCTGGATGGTCTTTGGTCAGGCCATATTGACCAGTCCATCTGAAAAAATAAAAGCCGGCCTCATTTATAAAGGCGCGGCTCTATTTGTCCTGCTTTGTCTCATCCCACTCTTGATCAAGCTCTGGGATTAAACGCACAGGCTGTAAAAGAATCTTAATGTAAAAAGTTCTTAAGCTGTTTTACTTTTTTTGAGCTTTTGTTGAATAAAGCCAATCACACCTGGCAATACACTTAAAATAATGATGCCAAAAATTAGATAGGTGAAGTTGTCTTTGACGATCGGCATATTGCCAAACATATAGCCCAAAATGACAAATGAGCTAATCCAGGCAAATGCACCTACTACATTATAGGTCAGGAAATATTTGTAATTCATGCTGCCAGCACCGGCAACGAAGGGTGCAAAGGTACGGGCAAAAGGAACAAAACGCGCAAAAATAATGGTCTTACCACCATGTCTGGCAAAGAATTGCTGGGTCGCCAATAAGTGTTTTTTATTGATGAAGCGCGATTCAATCTCGAAAACCCGAGGACCAATATATTTACCAATATGATAATTCAGGGTGTCACCCAGAACTGCCGCAACAAACAAGAGTGGAATCAGCACCCATGGATCCATTGCACCAGTAGAGGCTGCCAGTGCACCTGCTGCAAATAGCAAGCTGTCGCCAGGCAGGAACGGCATGACCACCAGACCTGTTTCTACAAAGATAATCAGGAAAAGAATGGCATAAATCCAGATCCCGTAATTAGTGATAAATTCAAGCAAGTGATCATCAACATGCAAGATAAAATCAATCAGTTCCATGAGCCCAGTACAAGCAAAAGTGTGGTCAAATCCTAACAGCCCGGGGCATGAAAGTCAGTACCAGAAAGTAAAATAATTAAGGCTTCATCCATCTTCAATTAAGCAAAAATTTCTCTTACATATTATCTTCGGATTTTTATAAAAACAGGCTTAATTGGATTAAATCTTGAGCTTAAAAATATAAAAATGACAGACCAATCAAGGCATCCAAAGGGGTGCTTTATTCTGCTAGAAATATAATGCAATCAACTAAATGCATACCTCATGCGAATTGTGTGCTTAATGCGCTGAAAAATGTTAGAATACGGCGCTTATCTTTCGTTTGCCTTTCATAGTTGTTCGTCATGACTACCAATACTCAAATTACTGAAGATCGTATCCTGATTCTGGATTTCGGTTCTCAATATAGTCAGCTCATCGCACGTCGTGTCCGTGAAGCTGGTGTATATTCTGAAATGTATGCCTATGATATGTCTGAAGAAGACATTCGTGTATTTAATCCAAACGGTATCATCTTGTCTGGTGGACCTGAGAGCGTTCACCTTGAAGGCAGCCCGCGTGCGCCACAAGTGGTATTCGAGCTGGGTGTGCCGGTATTGGGTATTTGTTATGGTCTGCAAACCATGTGCGAACAACTTGGCGGTAAAGTTGAGCCAGGTACTGTGCATGAGTTTGGCTATGCAGAAGTAGATATTGTTGTACGTGACAAGCTGATCGGTAATTTACAGGACCGTGAAAACCAGCTGCATGTCTGGATGAGCCATGGCGATAAAGTTGCCCGTATTCCAGAAGGCTTCCAAATCACTGCACAGACGCCAAGCTGTCCAATTGCGATGGTTTCTGACGAAACTCGCCGTTTCTATGGTATTCAGTTCCATCCTGAAGTGACACATACTTCTAAAGGTGCAGAATTACTGTCGAACTTCGTTCATCAAATTTGTGGCTGTCGCGGTCTGTGGACGCCAGAACACATTATTGATCTACGTGTAGAACAGCTTCGCCAACAGATTGGTGATGAAAAAGTATTACTAGGACTTTCTGGTGGTGTGGATTCATCTGTAGTGGCAGCGCTGTTGCATAAAGCGATCGGTGATCAGCTGACCTGTGTATTTGTAGACAATGGTCTGCTTCGTTTGAACGAAGGCGATCAAGTGATGCAAATGTTTGCTGACAACATGGGTATCCGCGTGATTCGTGCTGATGCTGAAGAGCGTTTCTTGACTGCGCTTGCAGGTGAAGTTGATCCTGAAGCAAAACGTAAAATTATTGGCCGTGAATTTATTGCTGTCTTCGCTGAAGAAGCACGTAAATTAGATGGCGTAAAATTTCTTGCACAAGGTACGATTTATCCGGACGTGATTGAATCTGCTGCAAGCAAGCAGGGTAAGGCGCATGTGATTAAATCACACCATAATGTGGGCGGCTTACCAGCAGACCTAGCATTTGAACTGGTTGAACCATTACGTGACTTGTTTAAAGATGAAGTACGTAAATTGGGTACGACTTTAGGCTTGCCACACAGCATGATCTACCGTCATCCATTCCCGGGCCCAGGTCTTGGTGTGCGTATCCTGGGTGAAGTGAAAAAAGAATATGCAGACATTTTACGTCTTGCGGATGACATTTTCATGCAGGAACTGCGTGCCAGCGGCTGGTATGACAAGACTGCTCAAGCATTTGCAGTATTCCAGCCAGTAAAATCGGTGGGTGTAGTCGGTGATGGCCGTCGTTATGCATGGGTGATTGCACTGCGTGCGGTAGAAACCGTGGACTTTATGACGGCTCGTTTCGCGCATCTTCCTTATGATTTAGTCGATAAGATCTCGACCCGTATCATGAATGAAATTGCTGAAGTTTCTCGTGTTGTGTATGACGTATCGTCTAAACCACCAGCAACAATTGAATGGGAGTAATTTAGGGGTTTCGGATAGCACTGCTGTCCGCCTAAATTACGCCAAGCACTATGCGCGTGGCAGTATCTGGTTTATCAGATATAACCTAATAAAAAAGAGCGCTTCGGCGCTCTTTTTTTGATTTATACTGAATAAAAATAAACCTTTAAAAGCTAAAAAATGCCTTTACCTACTTATGATCAATTAATGCTGCCTTTAATGAAATTATTATCAGAATTAAATGAGCCAATAAAAATTTCGGATGCTGCGAATATCCTAGCTGAACGTTCCAATTTACACGAAGAGGATTTAAATAAAATTCTTCCGAGCGGGAAAAATATATTTAAAGATAGAGTGGCATGGGCAAAGACCTACTTAGTTAAGGCGGGCTTAGTTCAACAACCGAAGAGAGCATATTGTGAGATTAGTAGCTTGGGTAGACAGGTTGATTTAAAAAGTTTAGATGCTATAACAAATGAATATTTAGCACAGTTCAACGGATTTTCAGATTTTAAATTAGGAAAGAAAAATAAAGATGAGTTTGGGATCGGGAATCTACAAGTTATTGAAAGCCTAAATAGTTACCAAGAAACTCAGACTCCAGAAGAAACAATCCAGAACACAACGGAATTATTAAAATCTGATTTGAAAAGTGATTTGCTTCAGATGGTAAAAGATAAATCTCCTTCATTTTTTGAAAGACTGGTTGTCGATCTTCTGGTGGCAATGGGCTACGGCGGTTCACATCAAGATGCAGCTCAAGCGATTGGTAAAACCAACGATGGTGGAATTGATGGTGTAATTAGTGAAGATCGATTAGGGCTAGATAAAATTTACATCCAAGCGAAACGTTGGAAAGATACTGTTGGTCGTCCCGACATTCAACAGTTTAAAGGTGCTTTGGCCGATCAAGTTGCTAAGAAGGGTGTATTCATTACTACGTCAAGTTTCAGTAAAGAGGCCATTGAGTCGGCAAGAAAATCCGGTATTGTTTTAATTGATGGCGATAAGCTGACGTCTTTAATGATTGAATTTGGTTTAGGTGTACAAATAGAACGTAGTTTTCATATCTATAAAATCGACCAAGATCGTTTTGATGAAGATAATTTTTAACGGGTAATTTAAGCCGGTTTAACCTGCCAGTTTTGCAGCTCCCCAGCTAAACTTTGCTCCAGATCTGGATCATAAGCTTCAACCCGATTCCGTCCATTGGCTTTAGCCTGATATAAGGCAATATCGGCCTGTTTAATCAGGGTCATTAAATCTGTTTCACAGCTTTCCAGGATGGCAGCACCAATCGAAATGCTAAAACTGAAACGATGTTGGCTGTCCAGATCGATCACAATATTTTCAATTTTATGCCTTAAACGCTCGGCAACTTTTAGCGCTTCATCCAGAGAGGTTTCAGGTAAAAATGCAATAAATTCCTCACCGCCATAGCGTGCCAAAATATCATGCTGCCGCATTTCGCTGTGTGTATTTAGAGCAATCGTCTGTAAGACCTGATCTCCGATATCATGACCATAACGATCATTAATCTGCTTAAAATGATCGACATCAAAGACCAGTAAACTCATAGGCACCGGTTGATCAAAATTCTGTTGTAGCAGTTGTTGCGCGAGATATTCAAAACAGCGACGGTTATTCAGGCCAGTGAGTGAGTCGGTATGAGCCATATTTTCAAAGGCCTGCCGATTATATTCATTCAGGGTATGCTGCAAAAATACCATGCGTGATTTTAAGGTCGAGCTCCAGCTAATATATAGACTGAAGGTCAATACTGGCAGATAAATCAGGGAAAATAAAAACATCTGGTACAGGTCAGATCGAGTATTGAAATATACACCGATGTAAATCATCAAAGTAATCAGACTCGAAGTAATCAAAGACGGCCAGAACCGGATCTGCACACATAAATTGGCCAACACAATAAAAACCAAGGAGGCATATTGATAAATGAGGGTATAAGCACTTTCAGACTGATTTAGATTAAAAAACCAGATGGCACTTGCGCCAATAATTGAGGTAGGTAAGAGTAAATCAAACACAGGTAAATTGCGGTAAGAGTGATACATCCAGATCGTGATCAGTACGATCAGAATGGTATAGCTAATTTTGGTCAAAATGAGCAAATTGAGAATATCATGCAGCACCAGAATATCGGCGAGGGTATAAGAGGCATATGCCAGCTGTGCGAATAAATTGACCTGTAATAGGTATTTTAAAGTGAGCTTCTTTTGATGGGCATAGTAGGCCGGTTTTAGAGGCGCAGGAATACGAACAAGCGGATCTTGAAGAGCCTCCTGAATCAGGGTACGTGATTCTTTTTCGTTATCATGCGGCATGCAGCCTTCCCAAATTAAAATATATAAAAATGAATAAGATGAAATTTATATATAGTTGTATAAAAAATATTCTATTCTTTTGTTGGATATTTTAAAAGTGGAAGAATCAAATTTATTTTATAAAATGAAATCCCCGATTAACGCATTCTAAGAATGATCCTAGCTTATAGAACAGACTAATGATTCAGCTTTAATTCGCCGTTGACTGGGCTGGTTGAGTGTCTGGCTTAAATACATTCCAGGGATTTTCTGTTGCTGGCTTGGGCTTATTCAGCATATCCGGATGATAGACTTCAATCCGGTTTCGGCCAGACTTCTTGGCTTGATATAAGGCGATATCGGCTTGTTTGATCAGATCTTCCAGAGTCTGGGTATGGGATTCTAGTTCTGCAACACCGATCGAAATGGTGAACCGGATGGTATGATTGGATTCAACATAAATATACTGCTTTTGAATTGCACAACGAATTCGTTCTGCAATCACCAGGCTGTCTTGTAGCTGAGTATCTTCCAGGAGAGCGATAAACTCTTCCCCGCCAAAACGTGCAAGTACATCGCTATGCCGCATTTCTTTACGGGTCACTTCAGCAATCAGTTGTAGCACCCGATCACCGACATCATGCCCATAGCTATCATTAATATTTTTAAAATGATCCACATCAAACATCAACAGGCAGCTACTGGCATGTTTGGGCCATTGATGAATAGAGCGTTCAGCCATATCGACAAAATGGCGACGGTTGTAGAGCTGGGTCAAATCATCGGTATGTGCCAGATTCTTTAAGGTTTGATAGTTCCATTCATCAAGCAGGGAGCGCAGAAAAGAACGCCGCACATTCAGAATATTATTCCAGTTAATATAAATGCTAAAAAACCACAGTGGACTAAAGACCACACTAAAAATAAAGGCTTGAGAGGCACTCATGAACTGGGTCACCCCAAGCATGATAAACAGCGCAATCAAGATGGAGCAATAGACTGCGACTTTAAACTGGGTCTGCACACAGAGATTGGCGATAAGAATAAAGATCGCAGAGGCATAAATATAGGTGGCAACATGGGGACTGGTTGAAAGCGCGAGTAAGCTAATCCAGGCCGCTGCAGCTACAGTGGTGCCTATCGGCAAGATTCTGTCCAAAATCTGAATATTTTTATATTTTTTAAACAGGTAATAACAGCAAAACATCGCCCCCAGAACCAGAACGACGCGCATCAGACCAGAAATAAAAAACATGTCTGGAATAATCAGGATATCGGCAAAGAAATACAGTAAAAAGGCAATTTGCTCCAGATAGTTAATTTGACGCAAGTTATGATGACTATGTGTATAGACATAATCATGAAAATACTGCTGAAACGGGGCAGGAATACGGGCATGAGGATCTGTCAGCGCCTGTTCAATCAGCTGACGGTTCTGCAGATCACATTCAGATAATTTCAGTGATTTATCGGTCGTCGAATTTTGAAAAGATACATTCGCCGTTGAATATATATTCTCATTCTGAGCAGACATGTCCTGGTCCAGTATTATTTTTATAGGTGCCTATTATGCCGTGATTGAGTAAAAAATAACCTCCCAAAAATTGGGTATCCGGGAAGTTTTTAAAGCTAAAACGTAACAAAATTTGTGTTTTGTAAAATTGAAAGTGATTGAAATACATGAATAATCATCTTATTTATAGGGGCTTTGGATGTTGTTGATTCGTTTCACGTGAAACATAAATGACATTCCTGATCTTCAGTTTATTTAAACTCATAACGCCATGTACCTAAATCATGATTGACTTGCTAAAACTCAAGTTTGGGGGCTTTGGATACAAATCTCATCCGCCTTTCAGGATTTAAATTGATGAGACTAGTGAGACGCTTTATACGTATCTAAATATTTCCAGAGATAGATTTTGCCCATAGACCCTGTACATTGTCCTGAACAGAGAGGCATCTTGAATCGGTCAAATGCATGTCTCACCCACTCAAAAAGTAGAATGAAAATGCCGAGGTAAGCTCAGCCATGTCGAATAATAGTGATATTGAACTGTCGAATTCCGATGATTGTGAAAAGTACGTGAATCAGTTTATTCAGGAGTTTCCTTTACGTCGCGCGGAAATCGGACAGGGCACCGTGATTAAACGTGCCTTGCCAAGCAGACATAAGCGCATGATAGGTGCTTGGTGTTTTCTGGATCATGCAGGTCCGGCTATTTTCCCGCAAGGAGATGGTCTGGATATCGGACCACATCCGCACATTGGTCTGCAGACCTTTACATGGATGATCGAAGGCAGCATGATGCACAATGACAGTCTGGGAAATCAGCAGTTGATTCGTCCCAAGCAGGTCAATCTGATGACCTCGGGTTATGGCATTTCACATACCGAAGTCTCTCCTGAAAGTGAAACGCATATGCATGCAGCGCAGTTATGGATTGCCTTGCCGGATGACAAGATCAATATGGCACCGGGTTTTGACCATTATCCTGAATTGCCGGTCATAAATGAACAAGGCATCGAGTTTACCGTGCTGGTGGGAGAATATTTAAATACCAGATCGCCGGTTAAAGTGCATAGTGAATTGCTGGGCGTAGATCTGTATGCAGATGAAAGTAGCAGTATGCGCTTGCCACTGAATCCGAAATTTGAATATGGTTTTATGGTGCTTGAGGGGACGGCTAGTATAAATGGACATGAACTGAATGAAGATAATATGCTGATCCTGGAGCCAGGCTTACAGCAGGTCAATGCTGAAATTCATGCTAGGAGTCGGGTGTTATTGATTGGTGGGGAACCATTTGAAAGCCCGATCTTACTGTGGTGGAATCTGGTCGGGCGCACGACAGAGGAACTTAAAATTGCACGGGAACAATGGATTGAAGGTCATGAACGTTTTGGTTCCATTCCTGCCTATGATGGGCCACGTTTAGAAGCACCTGCATTTCCATACCAGATGCGGGCTTCCCGATAAATGCTAACAATGATGGGAATATGGAGTGCTGTCTGAATTGAACTCAAATAGCGAATCTGCAACATAGGATACATATCATTACAGTCATCAAAAATTGAGCTATATTCGGCTGCTTTTTGTTATGCTCAGTGAGCAAGAACAATAAAATCATGAGTCTAATATGCGTGTTTTACATCATCTCGAACAATCACGATCATTTCGTATCCTGTGGGCCATGGAAGAATTAGGACTGGATTACGAAGTTAAATACTATAAACGGCAGCCTAACCTTTCTGCGCCACCGGCCTTAAAACAGATCCATCCGCTGGGCAAAGCCCCGATTCTGGTCGATCAGTCGCAGGTACTGGCAGAATCTGCGGCGATCCTGGAATATTTGCAGGAAAGCTATGACGAACAGCAGCAATTTCGCCCAGAAGATATTGCCGACAAGGCCCAGTACCGTTACTGGATGCATTATGCGGAAGGCTCGTTAATGCCGCTGCTGGTGATGCAACTGGTAATGACCACAGTGCCTAAACATACGCCTTTGCTGATTCGACCTGTGGCCAAGAAAATCTGTGATGGGGTGAAAAAGCAATTTGTACAGAGCCGTTTAAAAGATCATATCCAGTTTCTGGAAAGCTATTTGAGTGAGCATGATTATTTTGCCGGGCATTTCAGTTTTGCCGATATTCAGATGAGTTTTCCTTTGGAGGCCATGCAGAGCCGGACGGGTCAAAGCTATCCAGCGATTCAAGCCTATCTTAAACGGGTGTCGCAACGTGCTGCCTATGCGCGTGCACTGTCCAAAGAAAAACAGATCAGCTCTTAAACGCTTAAAAGAAAAGGTGCCGATGGTACCTTTTTTGATTTTGTGAGATTAGTCCGGAAAGCTGAGACGTTCTTTGGGGAAAACTACCTTAAACGTGGAACCTTGGTTTTCCTTGGACTCAATTTCCAGATGTGCCTGATGCTGCATGAGTACATGTTTAACAATTGCCAATCCCAAACCGGTACCGCCAGTACGACGGCTGCGGTCTGAATCGATGCGGTAAAAACGCTCGGTCAGACGTGGCAGATGCTTGGGATCAATACCGATGCCGTTATCTTGCACCACAAAATAGGCCGATTCACCGTCATCATGCCAGCCGATGGTGATGGTGCCGCCTTTAGGCGTATACTTGATGGCATTGGTAATCAGGTTGCTAAAGGCGCTGGCCAGTTCCATATCTGAACCGATCAGATCGCAATGACTGTCAATGTCCAGATTTAGGGTATGACCATAATCAATATTATAGGCCTGGGCATCATCAAATAGCTGGTTCATCAGACTCGGCATTTCAATGATCTGGTTTTTGGCAATATTTTTATCATTTTCCAGACGTGACAGCAGCAACAGATCGTTGACCAGTGCATTCATGCGTCGGGTTTGCGACTGCATCTGATCAAAAGCGCGTTTCCAGCGTGGATTGATATCTTCCTGATCGGTAAAGGTTTCAATATAGCCACTGAGCACGGTCAAAGGAGTGCGCAGTTCATGTGAAATATTGTCGACAAAATCCTTTCGCATCTGTTCCAGATTGTGCATCCGGGTCACATCATAAGCGACCAGTACCCGACTTTCTCCGCCAAAACGGGTCATTTTGACCTGCACATAATGGTCTTCAAACAGCGAAGAACGCATTTTTAGGCCGTCGGGAGATTCATCAATATGGTGATAGTATTCGATAAAGCTCGGTTGGCGTAGCAAGGTCAGGATATTACGGCGACGGTCATCACTGGAGATTCCGAGCAGACGTTCGGCTGCCGGATTCCACCATTCAATCTGTTGGTTTTCATCAAGTAGTACCACGGCTTCTTGCAAGGCCACCAGCGAAGATTGTGCACGATCAATCAATTCGACCATTTCCGCTTGAACAATCCGTTCCTGACGTTGGGCACGATAAACATTGAAAAGCAGTGCACCCCAAATCCCGCCAATATTCGGCGGAACATCATAAGGGCGGTTGGAAATCCATTCATTAACCAGATATAAGGAACGCATTTGGGTCGCAAAGAACGCCACAAAGGCAATTACGATACAAATCCAGAAATACCCAATCCCAAAACCGATAAAGCTGGCGATAATCAGGAAAAAAGCCAGTAAGCGTAAATCCTGCTTCGCAAAATCCCATAAACTGCTGTAACGGATTCTTTTGTGCTCGCGTGCCAGTTCGGGGACAGGGTAGGGCTCATACATAAAACAAGATTTACCTTAAAAGATATTAACCTAAAGCGACATCTGAACGGGTCGAGAAACGATACCCCGTTCCGCGAACGGTCTGTACAAAACGGTCTACACCATAAGGTTCCAGTACTTTACGCAAACGGCGGATATGCACATCGATGGTCCGGTCTTCAATATAGACGTTACCGCCCCAAACCTGATCCAGCAATTGCGCACGGGTATAGGCACGTTCAGGATGTGTCATGAAGAATGCCAGTAAACGGTATTCAGTCGGCCCCATTTCCAGAATGTTGTTCCCAAAATTCACCCGCTGGCTGACCGGATCCAGAATCAGGCCATTGGCATCAATGGTTTTTTCACCGCTCAGGGCATTGGCGCGGCGCAGTACTGCCTTAATCCGCGAGACCAGTTCCCGGGTCGAGAATGGCTTGGTCATGTAGTCATCGGCACCGGCATCCAGACCTTGTACCTTGTGGTCTTCTTCACCGCGCGCTGTGAGCATGATCACCGGAATTTCTGACAGGCTTTCATCACGTTTCAAACGACGACACAGATCCACACCGCTGACACCACCAGGCATCATCCAGTCCAGCAAAATCAGTGCCGGACGCTGATCCACAATCATCTGATGCGCCTGTTTGGCATCTTCTGCCTGTAAGCACTGAAAACCGGCCATATCCAGAGAGGTATGGATCATTTCCCGAATCGGGAGCTCGTCATCGACGATTAATATGTAGTCATCTTTCACAACGCAATACCCTATTTCATGTAAACGGTGAACCGTTTTATATTTATGACAGGCTTATTACAAAGACTAATTATGACAGTATCATTGCAGAAAGGGAAAAACTGCTGAAATTCGAAAAGATTTGTGACAAATATAGCGCGGAAACTTGTTAAAAAATCATAAATTAATTTTACTCATTTTCGTAGTACAGCATAAAGATTTCATTTACTACAGAAGAGATAGAAATCTATTAAACACATGATTTAACATCTATTTTTTCTCTGAATATGACTCGAGCAGCGCCAAAAAAACCACACTACAAGACGATAAAACTTCCTCAAGCGAATGCTTAAAACCGCTCATCACCCAACGAATAGCAATTTGGGTGACATAGCCATTCAAACCGGTCGAAACCAGGGAAATTTCCTGCTCACTGCGATTTAATTGCGGCATCATCAACATGACAAAGGCATGAATCATGCGGTCGAAACGTGACATGGTTTCATGAATAGTGGCCTGATTATGCAGTTCCTGCACCAGCATGGCATCAATATAAATGATCCTGGCCATACGTGGATTGTCACGCAGGGTAGTGAGCAAAGCGGTCAGACCCGCCTCGATCATTTTTTTTGGATCGGTGGAGGCCTGCATCATGGCCTGCATCACATTCTGTTGCAGTTCATCAATCAGTTTTAAGAAAATGGTCTGAAACAGATGCTCGCTTTTCTTGAAAGATTCATAAAAATAGCGCTCGGTTAGTTTGGCTTCATTGCAGATATCTTTGACGGTAACTGAAAAAAAACCATAACTGCCATAGGCTTCAATTCCGGCTTCGATCAGTTTTTCACGACGTGCCTGCTGTCGTTCAGCCATCGACAGGCCTTTAAACTGACGTTCCTTGGTTTTGGAGGGTCGTGATTTTGCTACTGAGTCGATCGAATCGGTCATAAGGCCTGTGTGCTCATCTGCATGAAGATTTTGAATATCTTAGCAATAAATTTCGCTTAGACCTATATAGAAATGCTCCCCTGAAATTTGGCTTCTAAGGACATGGGATAATTATTGACAATCTATATTGTCAAAACTATATTGAGGATCTGTGCTAGCTCCTGAAACAACAGAACAAGATCCTGCTGTCATGGAATGGCAGTTCTTTACATAAGGAAATTGAATGAAAAATTTTAAAAATAAAGTCGCTGCGATTACCGGTGCAGGTTCGGGTATTGGCCAGCAACTGGCAATATTACTGGCCCAGCAGGGTTGTCACTTGGCGCTGAGTGATATCAATGAACAAGGTCTGGCACAAACGCTTGAATTGCTCAAAGAGAGTGATGTTCGTGTGACTATCCAGAAAGTGAATGTGGCTGAACTGGAACAGGTGCGTAACTGGGCGGCACAGGTCGAACAGGATCATAGCAGTGTCAATATGATCTTTAACAATGCCGGCGTTGCACTAGGCTCAACCGTTGAAGGGGCGTCTTATGAAGAACTGGAATGGATTGTCGGAATCAATTTCTGGGGCGTGGTTTACGGAACCAAAGAATTTCTACCACTGATCAAGAAAACTGGCGATGGGCATGTCATCAATATTTCCAGCCTGTTTGGTTTAACGGCTCAACCGACCCAGTCTGCTTATAATGCGACCAAGTTTGCGGTACGTGGTTTTACTGAATCCTTGCGTCAGGAACTGGATCTAGAAAATTGTGGCGTGAGTGCGCTCTGTGTGCATCCGGGGGGTATCCGTACCAATATTGCCAATGCGGCAAAAATGAATAACAGCCTGCTGACTTTAGGTATGAATCCGGAAAAATCAGCCCGTAATTTTAATAAATTATTGCGTTGTCCACCTGCAGAAGCTGCCCGTCAAATTCTGGAGGCGGTACAAAAAGACAAACGCCGTCTACTGATCGGTAATGATGCCAAAGCGATTGACCTGATTCAGCGGATCTTGCCAACCGGTTATCAGCATGTCACTGCACTGGCGACCCAGTTTGGCAAAAAGAAGAAAAAATCTGCTTAAGAAATTGTAAAACAGACCCGCGAAAGCGGGTTTTTTTATCGCTGTGATAGGGGCTAATTTTTTGCAAATGAGAGTATTAACTCCTGTAATGCTTTAGGCACGTAAAAAAACCTGCATCTAAATCAACGCTTCAACCGTTTTTTTCTTCCAGACCAACTGGTAATACAGTCCCTGCAAAATACACAGGCTGACAAAGGCCAACGCGTAGGCATACCAGATACCTTCCAGACCCCACCACTGGCTAAACAGATAAGCGGCGGGAACTTCAATACAGAGAATGGCAAAAATGTTGATTAACATTGGCACGGTCACCGTACCACTCGAGCGCATGATTGAAGCAAAAATGGCACTGGCGCCAAAAAACAGTATTGACCACAGCACAATAAACAGCAGTTGTTGTCCTAGTACTACAACCTTAGGATCGGTAATAAATAGCGCCATCAGATATTTGGAGAACAGATAGGCCAGAATCACCAGACCGCCGGTAAACAGGATATTCATACTCAGCGCAGTCCGGGTAACTTTATTGAGCAGATCTGATTTACCTGCACCAATCGCTTGAGCACCAAATACAGACGCGGCAATCGCAATCGACAAAGCGGGAAATTGAATATAATTTAAGACCTGATTGACCGCGCCATAGGCCGCTGTTGCTTCTGCACCATAGCGGTTGACCAGTCCGACAATCACCAGTCCGGCAACTGAAGTGGTGACCATTTGCACACCAGTAGGAACCCCCAGTTTCAAGATCATTCTGCTTAACTGTGGTTGATGACGAATATTTTTTAATAAGGCCCAGTCGAGTTTGAGCGGATGCTGCCTATAATTCAAATACAGGATTAAAAACAACAGGACCGCCAGATTTCCCAGAATGGTGGCAATCGCCGGCGAGATTATACCCATTTTAGGAAAGCCAAAATAACCTGCAATCAGTACCGGTGTCACCACCAACCCGACCCCAATGGTAAGTGCGGAAGCAAACAGGGGGGTGGTACTATCCCCAACACCGCGCAAGATGGAAGTATAAATAATATAGATAAAGATTAAGGGGCTACCCGCCAGCATCCATTGCACATAGGGCAAGGATAAATGCATCACATCCGGATCTGTGCCAAGCGCCAAGAGAATATTCTCAGCAAAAATTACCCCAAAAAGTGCAATCAAGCTGCCGCCAATCAAGGTCATAAATAAAGTTGAACCGACCACACAGCGCACTTTTTCTATATTTTTCCCGCCCCAAGCCTGGCCAATCAATACGGTAGAGCCGGCCGATAAACCAATCACAAAGGCCATCAGACAAAACAGGATCGGGAAAAAAACGGCAACAGCAGCAATCGCATTCACTCCGAGCATTTGTCCCACAAAAACCGTATTGATCGTGCCGGAGAGACTTTGCAGGATATTGGTCGCAATTAATGGCAACAGAAATACCAGAAAGGCTTTCCATAAATTCTGTTGATGAATCAGTGAGTGCTGTGCCATGCGACATCCTGTGATTGAATTATCATCTATTTGTTGATGCAGCTATTATTCGGCAGAATATAAGAAAAAGCCTTAGCTTTTAAGTAACTAAGGCATTTATTTTATGAGATTTTTAGTTAAAAAATGAGTTAAACCTTTGAAAGAATTTGACCTGCCTGGATCAAGGTTTGTTCTTTTTTTGCAAAGCAAAACCTGAGCAAGCGTAAATCTGTAGGAGGATGCTGGTAGAACGCAGAGACTGGAATCGCGACAATCCCATGTTGTTCTGCCAGAAAATGGCACATGGATAAATCATCGAGCTCAGGCCGAATCTCTGAATAATCTAAGTTCTGGAAATAAGTCCCTTGAGAAGGTGTCCATTTAAAGCGTGACGTTTCAATGGATGAGTTAAATAAATCCCGTTTGTTTTGATAGAAAGAGGACAGTTCAGGTATATGCTCAGGATGCAGTTGCATATATTCCGCCAAGGCAACCTGAACGGGCGTCACACCACAGAAACTGGCAAACTGATAAATCTGTCTGAACATTTTCATCAGTGCGGGTGCAGCAATACAAAATCCGGTTTTCCAGCCAGTGACATGGAAGGTTTTACCAAAAGAACCAATCACAAAACTCCGCTCACGAAGTTCTGGAAATGACCAGGCCGAATAGTGCTGAACGCCGTCAAAAACCAGATGTTCGTAGACTTCATCGGACAGCACCAAAATATTGCGCTCGCGAATCAGCTCGATCAGTTGCTGCCAGTCTGCCTTGGACCAGACACTACCACTCGGATTATGTGGAGTATTTACCACAATCATGCGGGTACGGTCATTAATGGTATCTTTGACCTGATTCCAGTCCACAGAAAAATCAGGATGCTGCAAAGCAATATGCACTGGCTTTGCCCCGACCAGTTGTACCGCAGGGCCATAACTGTCATAGCTCGGGTCGAAAATAATTACTTCTTCACCGGCGCGCACTGTGGCCTGAATGGCACAAAAAATCGCAATCGTGGCCCCAGGCGTAATCGTGATTTCCTCGAAAGGATCAATCATCAGTTGATCACGCTGCTGATAGAGATCTGCCACTAGACCTCGCAAGACTGGCAGACCATCTCCCGGAGCGTACTGGTTAAATCCATTCTGGCTAGCCCGGTTTAAAGCTTCAATCAAGGCAGGAGGCGCTGCAAAGTCTGGAAATCCTTGAGAAAGATTCAAGGCTCCGAGTTTTTGTGCCAAGGCCGACATGGTACTAAAAATGGTCACGCCCAAATCGGGTAATTTAGAAGGAAGTTCCAGCATGTCCTTGGCCTTGAAGAATGAGATCTGAATGAGTGTAGCAGCAAGTTCCGTATAGGATAATCGGAAAAATAGGGAATATTGAGCAATATTTTTAATTAAGATGTACCACATGCAATTTAAGATTTTTAATTGAAGGGCCATAAATTAAAGGCCTAATTATGTGAAATGCATCGTGAACTGGACGAAATGGATAACTTTTCCTAAAATCTGCCGCACAATAATAAAGCTTAAAATTATAACTATAAAATGCCAAAACCTATCCATATGCTGGTGGAGCAGCTCGGGCTTAAGCGACAGCATCGTGCGCTACATTTACAGTTTTCACATCCTCCTTTAAATCATCAGGTTTTGATTCAGCGTATTGAGGGTCAGCATCAGATCAATCAAGGCCTGCAGGCTGAACTGATCTGTCTTTCCACTCATGCTCATATTGCCTTGAAACAGTTTATCGGCTGTCGGGTGGCCATTGATCAGGTCACAGACCGGGGTGAACTTTTCCGGACTACGGGCATTATTACTGCAGCCAGTCAAGGGCAGAATGATGGAGCTTTGACCCTGTATAAACTGACGCTGAATGACGCGACTGCACTCTGGCAGAAGCGCCGTAACAGTCGGGTTTTTATGAACAAGACGGTGCGCGAGATCAGTGAAATCCTGTTCAGTGAATGGCAAAGCAGAAGTGCATTATTCGCGGCCAGTCTCAGCCTGGATTTGACAGGACTCAGCCGGGACTATGATGTCCGGCCTTTTGTGATGCAATCTAATGAATCGGATTATGATTTTCTGACCCGTTTATGGCGTAGCGAAGGAATTAACTGGCTGATCGATGAAAAGCAATTAACTGTGCCTGTATCAGCCAGCGAGATTCAAGCTCAGTTTTTAAAACTGGTAGATCATTCCCAATATTTTTCAGCTTTAAAACGCCGCTCCATCCGGTTTCATTGCAGTCATGCCACCGAACAGCTCGACACGCTGAACAGTCTGATTGCGGTACGTCAGCTCAATCCGAATAGTACCCAGACCCAGCGTTGGCATGCCCAGCAACTTGCCCAGGATCAAAGCCAGCCTTTATTCAGTAATCATCAGCAAAGTGATATCCATGCAAATGCCACTCTTCAGCTTGAAGATGCGTGGAACATCAGTCCGGCTTGGACCGGCGACTTAAATCATGAGGATCAGGTGACAGCATCTGGTATAGCCCAACTGGATCGACTCAATCAGCAGCTCAGTGACTATCATGCTTTGCAGTCTAAATATTTTAAAGCCAGTAGCAGCGTACGAGATGCTCAGGTTGGATACTGGTTTGAACTGCAACAGCATCCTGAAATTGATCAGCATCCTGCCCATCAACGTGAATTTCTGATTTTAGCTAAGCGGTTTTATAACCAGAACAATTTACCCAAAGATATCTTATCTCAGCTAGACAGTTTACTTGAGAAGAGCGGCTGGCAGATGACACAGGAGGAACGACAGGCCAATGAACTACAGATGGTGCGCCGTGAAATCCAGGTTGTTCCTGAGTACCACCCCTTCATTCATCGGCCTGCTGCATATCCGCAACGGGCTCGAGTGGTCGGACCTGAAGGTGAAACGATTCATGTCGATGCATGGGGGCGGGTGAAAGTTCGTTTTCTGTTTACCCGGAGTGAGGATCATCAGCATGATGGCGGCGCAGGTAGCAATGACAATGATAGCGATTCTGCTTGGGTGGATGTTTTGACCCCTTGGGCGGGTGAGGGTTATGGCATCAGGTTGCATCCGCGAATTGGCGAAATTGTAGTGATTGACTTCTTTGAAGGTGATATCGACCGGCCCTTTGTGGTGGGACGGATTCATGAAGCAGAACGGCATCCGACCATGTTTGATGCAAAAGGAGAACTTCCTGCGACCAAAAAACTCAGTGGCATCCGTTCTCAGGAGGTCGATGGGGATGGCTTTAACCAGTTGCGTTTCGATGATACCCCTGAACAGATTAGTGCGCAGCTGCAAAGTAGTCATGCAGCCAGTCAGCTCAATCTGGGAAATCTAAGCCATCCTAAAGAAAGTGAAAGCAGCGAAGGTCGAGGAGAAGGTTTTGAACTAAGGACAGACCAGTGGGGTGCCATACGTGCAGGAAAAGGCTTATTAATCTCCACTTATCGGCAAGATTCAGCAGCAGGCAATCACCTGGATGCGAGTCGTGCCAAAGAGCAGATTGAATCGAGTCTCGATCATAGTAAAGCCTTGAGTGATATTGCTGAACAACAGCAGAATGATCCGCTGCAATTTTTTGATAGTTTAAAACAGTTTCTGAGTCAGATTGAAGCTGAAGATCAAGCCAAGGCTGCCGCATTTAGACAGGCGGTGATGCTGTTAACCGCACCCCAATCGATTGCACTGAGCACAAATGAAAATATTCATTTATCCGCTGATCAGCAAATCAATCAGAGTGCCGGGAATAATATTCATTTATCCACACAGAAATCTTTAGTTGCTCATGCACAGGACAAGATCAGTTTATTTGCTGCTCAAGAGGGTGCGAGTCTCTATGCTGCTCAAGGAAAAATTGAACTACAAGCCCAAGATGATGCGATTGAAGCGATTGCCCGCAAGGTAATCAAGCTTATTTCGACTGAAGACAAGATCGAAATCACCAGTCCGAAAGAGATTGTACTGACCGCTGGAGGGTCTCAAATTAAGATCAATGGTGGTGGAGTGGTGGTCACAACTGGTGGGAAATTTGAGTGTAAGGCCGGGCAGCATCTGTTTACGAAAGGTCAAAATATTATTGAACAAAAAATAAATCTTCCAAAAATGAAAACATTATTCAGTAATAAAATTAACTATCAGTGGACTAACCAGTCTGCAGGAGAAAAAGAAATTTTTATTCTAAATAAGTTGGATGGGAACTTAATTAAAACTAAGAAGTCTGTATTAAATGAAAATAATCAATTAAGTACTTTAAGATTCTATACCTCTCAACCCACAGATTTCGTGGCTTTAGGATTTAATTCTTTACAAACTCATCTCATTCAAGACTTAGATAATGAAAGTATTGATGAACTATTGAATGAGATAGAAGAAAGGGATTTAGAGGATGATGTATATACTGAAGAGGATGTCGAATGATGAGCAATTTAGTTACCATAACATCAAAAATTTATGATGCTTCAGGAAAATATGTCATTAATTTAAAAGTTAAATCACGCTATAAAGGTTCATCGAGAGAAAACACAAATAAAACAGATAAAGATGGTTTATTTATATTTCAGGGTTCACCAAATCGAACTGTGGAAATTTTAGCTAAGCCACCCAATACGGAAAATTATATCGTTATTAAAACGATTGATTCTTCAATTATTTCTTCTAGAAAGAATCCTGTAAAAGTATCCTTGCCTAAAAGTATAGAGGAGTATCATAAAGAAAAAGTGATGCCTACTACAAAAGGTATAGTTACGACTTTATTTAAAATAATAGACTGCAATGAGAAAATATTAACGAGTTTCCCGGTAAAATCTCGCCCTAAAGGAAAACAAAGTTCATTTGAACATCATACTAATGAGCAGGGCATTGTAGAGGTGGTATCTTCACCTAATCGAGATATTGAAATTCTAGTTTTGACTTCAAATGATGAGTTTGCTCTAAAAGGTGCTGTTAACTCTAAGAATGGCTCTCAAATACCAAAAATAATTAAACTAGATGAACCCTATGAAAGCTTTAAAAGTGAATCAAATATCCAGATCGTAGATAGAGAGGGAAATAATTATATTGTTGAAAATACAAAAGTTGAAATATTCTATTTAGAAAGGGGGCGAAAGGAGATTATAAATACTTCTAATGGGAAATTTTCATTTCTAAGCATGATTGGGGAAAAAATACAGATCACGGTATTTAAACCTGATGGAACGCCTTTAAAATCTGAAAATTATCTAGCCAAAAGGATGAGAGAAAGTTTAATTAGATTAACCTTGGATGTGGATGTAATTAAGGGAGATACGGTAGAAGGTAAACCTAGTGTTGAGAAAAAAATTGATGAAAAAATTCTCATTACTATGGAGCAAATGAAAAAAATGTGGCCCGGAGTGTCCAGTGAGAAAATGCAACCTATCATGGATGAATTGAATAAAAACTTACAAACTTATAAATTAGATACACGATTAAGACAAGCACATTTTTTTGGACAAATTTTTGGTGAAATAGGAGTTAAATTTATTTTACGTGAAGATATATCAAATTATACAGCCAAGAATTTAATAGCTTTGTCTTCCTACTATAAAAAACGTCCAAAAGAAGCTGAAAAGGATGCAAAGTTATCACCTAAGAATTTAAAAATTAAGACTATTACGAATAAATGGTACATGGATAAAAATAGATCACCTAATTTAAGATTAGGAAATATTTATGAGGGGGATGGTTATAAATTCTTAGGAAGAGGTCTAAAACAAACTACTGGCAGATATAATTATTCAGTATTAACTGAGATGTATCCGAGAGTATGGCCTAATGATGGAAATCCAAATTTCACAGAAGATCCTCAATTACTTGAACAGTCAAAATATGCTGCTAGATCAGCAATAATATTTTGGTTAGATAAAAAATTATATCAAATTGCAGATAAGGGAGAGGATGAAAATCATATTGATAAAATTACAAGAGTGATTAATCTATATGCTCCAAATAAAGAACAAAGAAAATTATATTTTAAAAAGGCACGTAGGATTTTTATATAGGTAATTATATGGGTAAAATTATTTTTGGTTTTTTATTATGTATTTTTTCTACAATTTCTTTATCTTCAAATAATGATAAATGTAGTGGTTATCAAAAATATACTTTAAGTGTTTTTGAAAAAAATGATATAACTTTTTTATCTAAAAATTGTGTAATTGATCCTCAGACACAATATGTTAAAAATTTTTTTGAACTCCAAAAGGAAAAAATATTTATTAACAAGTTATATGGGAGAATTGGAAATGGTTCTGGTGTTGAATTAAAAGCTGTAAGTATTTATAGGAAGTCTAAAGAACCAATCTTGATTACCTTGTATACTGAAAACTACTGTTGTTATCCTCAACCTTCTGGAATTTTATATACTGTTGAATTGCACAAAATAACTAAGAAAGATAAAAAGATTGTTTTAAAGTCAATAACGAATATTTTAGGAGATAATTCTTCAGGATTAGAAGGAGTCTCAGATGATTATTTGCATTATGAATTAAAAAATATTTCTTTAATAAAAGAATGGTTAGATAAAAATTACTATTAACATTGGTGATAATATAACCTCAATTATGGATAAGGATTTTTTTTATAAATAAATATACCTTATCCATAGCTTATATTGATTTTATCGAGTTTTTAGAAGCAATTACTAAATAATTATAATTGCTTCTATATAGTATAGTTTACCTCTCCAAAACCTCTTCCAGCAACTCCTCACTCGGTGCAAAGTAATAGGCACCATCCAGAGGTGTTACAAAATGCAGCAGGCGGTCATGAATTCCATCACTAGATGTACCGAACATACGTTCTAACATAGCATCAATAATTTTCAGGTCTTTGGTATAGGCAATAAAGAATAGACCCTGGTCACCACGTCCGTCACCATAAGGCAGAGAATGGCGCAGGATTTCCATTTCTTCACCTTCTTCATCTTCCACTACAGTACGTGCTACGTGCGCATTTTCAGGTTTGACCTCATCATCCAATTCAATAGATTCAAGCTTGGTACGACCCATAACCTGTTCCTGAGTATCAACTTTTAGCTTTTTCCATTTTTCCAGGTTATGCGCGTAACGCTGGGCAAAAATAAATGAACCATCTTGGAAAATACCCCAATTTTCACCTAATAACGCGACTTCTGCACGATCATCCGGGAATTGCGGATTTTCAGTCCCATCAATAAAGCCAGTAATGTCACGACCATCAAAATATCGGAAGCAAACTCGCTCATCCAGCACCTGAACCTGGTCCTGAATGCCTTCAAAAAAAGCCTGACTGAGCGCAAAACAGATATCAGCACGGGCACTGGCAATATGGATTAAGATATCTGCTGGAACCACGGGCATTTCAAATGAACCCTGAATAGGTGCAAGCTGTTTAAATCCTGCAGGAGCTTGATCATAAAGTTTTGCCCACAGTTCAGGACCAAAAGCTACGCCTGTTTTAATTTGTGCTTGAGGGTGTTGCGTGATCAGCCGATCACGAGAAGTAAACAGATGTTCGAGTTGTTCTTTTAATTTTTCAATACTCAAATCTTTAAGACGTAACACAATAAAGCGAGCATGATCTGAAGGGAGTGGTAAGATTACCGATTGGGCTGTCATTCATGGCTCCTGTAAGGATAGATCCTGTTTTTTAATGTACATATTGTGCCTGAAGCCAGGCAGAGTGAATAGTGCAGTGCCTTATATTTAAGCAAGTTTTTAGCCTGATTTTATTGGAAAATTCATATAATATTGGGCAAGTTTTGCTGAGTTAAATATTCATGTCCTATCAAATGTGGTTTGCCTATATGTTGGCCTGCTGGGTGATTAGTGTCTCTCCGGGTGCTGGTGCAATTGCATCGATGTCGAGCGGACTGAATTATGGTTTTCGGCATGGTTACTGGAATGCGCTGGGTCTGCAACTGGCTTTACTGGTACAGATTGCAGTGGTTGCAGCAGGCGTGGGAGTTTTGTTTGCGACAACCCCATGGGCATTTTTAGTGGTGAAATGGTTTGGTGTCGGCTATTTATTGTATTTGGCTATTTTGCAATGGAAAGCACCTGTACAATCTATCGAAATTAAACATGAATTGGCGCGAAAATCGAGAGGGAAACTGGTACTGCATGGTTTCTTGGTTAATATCACTAATCCTAAAGCCATCGTATTTTTACTGGCCGTCTTGCCGCAATTTCTGGATTTGTCTAAGCCACAATGGATTCAGTATTTGATTATGGCTGCGACAATGGTGACGATTGATCTGATTGTGATGGCGGGTTATACCGGATTGGCTGCTAAAGTTTTAAGGCTGCTTAGATCGCCGAAACAACAAAAAGTCATGAACCGGACTTTTGCCGGGTTATTTGCCGGCGCTGCATTTTTATTGAGTTTGGTGCATCAATAAAGAGTCTTTGCTCTCTCCTTAAAGGAGAGAGGCGGAATAGATCATTAGAAAATCATAATGATTTAACAGAAAGATTAATTCAGCTTTTTAAACTTCTGCACACAGAAGATCAGTGCAAATAGCACCGCCATGGTCAGTACAATGGTTAAACCAGTCGAAGTATTGAGACCGGCACTCGACCATAGGCCCACGGTCACCCCAATTTGCGCAATCACGAATGCCCAGATCACCATTTGTTTGGGTGAGTGTGCAAGGAGTCGTGCGGTCAGGGCAGGGATCACCAGTAATGCCCCCATCAAGAGTGAACCGACTGCTTTCAGCGCAAGCACGGTAAACAATGCCAATAACAACATAAAGATCAGGCGTTGCCATTTGGCATTTACACCTTCACTGACCGCCATGTCCGGATCAATTGCGATTTGAATCTGCGCTTGCCAGCTTTTATAGAGGACGGCTAAGGCCAGAATAATCACAATGGCAAAGGTGGGTAAGTCCGCCCAAGAAATCGTAAGTAAATCACCAAATAGGTAGCTGAGAAGTTCCGGTCTTAAACTCGGTAAATGCTGAATGAATAATAATCCCGAGCAAAGCAGTGTTGCTGAACACAGCGCCAGCAAGGCATCATTGGGCAGGCGCGGATCATGCAGCACCCACAAAATCCCGACCAATAATAAGGCAATAAAAGTGACTCCCATCCAGAGAGGTACACTTAAAGCTCCAGCAATGGCAACACCGAGTAAAGTACCGTGTGCCATGGTGTCGGCAAAGAATGACATACGCCGCCAGAGCATGAGACAGCCCAGCGGTGCAGTCAGAAATACCAATAGCGTTCCCATGATCCATGCAGGTAAAAGGAGTTGTAACCAATCCATCATGGTTTAAGCTTCCGGCTCGGGGTGAATATGAGGACGCGAATCATGCTGACAGGGTGTGGCAGAATCACCATGTGCGCAATGATCATGATGATGCTGATAGAATACCCGGTTAGTACCAAAAATCGCCTGATATTCGGGATGTTGCTGCACGCTTTCCGGCAGCCCACTACAGCAGATATGCTTGTTCAAGCAGACCACACGAGTCGTACCTTGCATCACCCATTGCAGGTCATGTGAAACCATCAGTACGGCACACCCATATTTTTCCGGTAAGTTACGCACATATTCATACAGTTCAGCTTCGGACTGGATATCCAGACCCTGCATCGGTTCATCGAGAACTAAAATGTCCGGCTGACGTAATAAGGCGCGGGCCAATAGCACCCGCTGACGTTCGCCGCCAGACAACTGCTGAACTTTAGAATCTTGCAGTTTACTAATGCCGGTATCGCGGATAATTTCGGTTTTAATCTGGGATGGGCATTTTTCTAGCGCCAATAAATCTTTCACCCGGAGCGGCAAGCTATGTGAGGGATTGAATTTCTGTGGCACATAAGAGAATTTGAGTTTGCGCGCAGTTTTGATCTCACCTGATTGCGGTTTCAAAATGCCCAGCATGACTTTAATTAAGGTCGATTTACCAGCGCCATTGGGACCGATCAGTGTGACAATTTCTTTCTCTTGTAACGAGAAATCAATGGCTTTTAAGATATCGCGCTCATCGATCTTGACCCAGATCTTGGAGAGCTGAATCAGGGGAGAGGCACTTAAGCTTTGTTGCGGCACTGCTGACAAATTCCTGAAATTTCGATAATGCTGTGATGTGCCGTGAAGTCGTCCGAGCTGGCCAGTGCATCGAGTTGATCGAGCAAGCCCTGAGCCGACGCTTCTTTGACGGCTTTACATTCGGTACAGATTAAAAAAGCGGCCTGATGCCCTTCACGTGGATGGCAACAGGGAATATAGGCATTGATCGAGGTCAGGCGATGAATCAGCCCTTTGCTTAATAAAAAATCCAGAGTGCGATACACCGTTGGTGGTGCTGCAGGACGATCGCTGGCATTTTTCATTTGTGCCAGCAGATCATAGGCGCCCATCGGGCCATGCGCATTCAGAATGAGTTCCAGCACTTCTTTACGTAAAGGTGTAAGGCGTGCGCCGCTTGCTGCACAAAGACTTTCCGCTTCAGCAAGACGTTGTGCGACATTGGGATGGTCGTGCACGCCGTGCAATGCGTTGTGGTGTTCGTGCGAACAGGAACCCATAGTTCACCTCAAGTGCGAAACTGAAAATTAATAGATTTCAAATCTTAACATGAAGCGTTCTGAGTTTCGATTGGGCATAGGTATTTTTGTATTTTTGTTATATTATAACACTTCCTGATTTTATCGTTTTTAAGTGATTTCTACTCATGTTCCGTCTCCTTGCAATCAGTCTGCTGGCATTGTTCAGTACACTCAGTTGGTCACAAAGTCTGGTGGTGTCTACGCAGCCGATCTATCTGATTGCCAAGAAAATTACCCAAGGTGTGGAACAGCCGACTTTATTGCTGGCCAACCAAAGTGGACATGATGTGAGTCTGACTCCGGCGCATCGAAAAACTATTCAGAATGCAGGTCTGGTGATCTGGCTGGGTCAGGCGCATGAAGCACCCTTGGCCAAAGTGCTGAATGAAAGTAATAAAGGCATTGCACTGTTAGACTCGGGGATATTGACCACCTTGCCGATGCGTAATCCGCGTGGCGAGGCCTTAAAAAATACGGTAGACACGCATGTCTGGCTCGATCCGAATAATGCAGTGCGGATTGGTTTCTTTATTGCGGCGCTACGTTCGCAGCAATTGCCGGAGCATCGTGAACGCTACTGGAAAAATGCCCGTGACTTTGCACAAAACATGTTTGCGACGGCCCAGCGTTATAGTTCAAGCAACAAAGCCAAACCTTATTGGTCTTATCACGATGCCTACCAGTATCTGGAACGCCCGTTAAATTTAAAATTTATGGGTGCGCTGACCGATGATCCGCATGTTTCGCCAACCGTAGCCCAAATCAAGTTTTTACAGGATCATCGTCCACAGCGCAAAATGTGTCTGCTGGCCGAAGGTCATGCCAGTGAAAACCAGTACCGCAAACTCAATCCGGTACTGTTCCAGCATGTCGATGAAAGCATGAGCGGGGCAGGGGACTTTGTGCAGGCTTGGCAGCAATTGGCCGCCGAAACCCAGAAATGTGTACTAAATGCACGCTAATGATTTAAAAAATAGACAGATTTTGATTAGTTTAACAGCAGTGACCCGATTTAAAAAAACACGACTAAGGTCGGGAAAAGATTGCATGTTCAGGGGTGTAACTCTATAATGCCTGCGATTAAAAATAATCACCTGTTAAACTTGTCAAGCATGATTGCTGTGAGTGAATAAATAATGAGCCGAACTAGTCGCTTGATTGACCGACGATTAGCGAAAGCTTTGGTCCTCCTGCAAGCCTGTATGATCCCTGTTTCAGCCTTGATCGGCTGGGTCGTGAAAGACTCAACCGCAGCCTTGAGTGCAGCATTAGGTGCACTGGTATGTTGGCTCGCGACTTGTTATTTTTCGTGGCAATCGTTTCGAGCAGCAGGAGCCCGCGCGTCTAAACAAGTTCTTTCGAACATGTATAAAGGCTTGATGGGAAAGTTTGCCATTGTGATTGTTGGTTTCATTTTAATTTTAAGCAATGTTAAACCGTTGTCAGCGGTGGCGTTGTTTTGTGGTTTTATACTTGTTCAAGCCATGTCGTGGGTCGCTCCGTTTTGGGCGTCACGTCTACAAAAATGAGTATAAGCACAACAAGAAATTGAAAAGTTTTTCAGGAGCAGGCGAGATATCAAGCAGCACGCGATATTCGTTTGTTCTATTAGTTTTTTGACATTGACCAGGTGTGATTTATGGCTGCTGAAGAACATGCCCTTACTTCGACCGAGTATATCAAGCATCACTTGACCAACATGACCTATGGCAAAATGCCGGACGGTACGTGGAAATTGGCCGAGAGCGGTGCTGAAGCTCAACAGATGGGGTTCACTGCTATTCACTTGGATTCAATGGGTTGGTCTATCGGACTGGGTCTGATTTTCTGTTTGTTGTTCTGGTTGGTTGCGAAAGCGGCTAATGCTGGTGTTCCTACCAAGTTCCAGTCTGCAATTGAAATGATTATCGAGTTTGTAGATTCAAGTGTACGTGATACCTTCCACGGGAAGTCTCGATTAATTGCACCCTTAGCATTAACCATTTTCGTGTGGATTTTCCTCATGAACTTGATGGATTTGATCCCTGTTGACTTTATTCCTTATGTAGCTCAACACGCGATTGCTTCTATGCTGGGTGTAGACCCTCATCAGGTTTACTTTAAAATTGTTCCGACTACAGATCCAAACATTACCCTCGGTATGTCTATTTCTGTATTCTTCTTAATTATTTTCTATAGTATTCGTGAGAAAGGTGTTGGCGGCTTCGTTGGTGAGTTAGCACTGAACCCATTTAACCCAAGTAATCCAGTTGCTAAAGTGCTTTTAATTCCATTCAACTTATTGTTGGAATTGACTACTTTCTTGGCGCGACCAGTTTCATTGGCTCTACGACTGTTCGGTAACATGTATGCGGGTGAGTTAATCTTCATTCTTATCGCGTTATTACCGTTCTGGATCCAGTGGGCGTTGTCTGTGCCTTGGGCGATTTTCCACATTTTGATTATTACGCTACAAGCATTCATTTTCATGATGTTGACTATCGTGTACATGAGTATGGCAAGCGAAAAGCATTAATGGTATTGCCTAACTGTCAACGGATGGTTGGGCACACAATTTTTTAACTTAATTTGGTATAAAACCTAACCTCTGAGGAATTATCATGGAACTCACTTTAGGTCTAGTTGCAATTGCATCTGCTATCTTGATCGCTTTCGGTGCTTTAGGTACTGCGATTGGTTTTGGTCTTCTAGGCGGCCGTTTCCTTGAAGCTGTAGCTCGTCAACCAGAATTGGCTCCACAACTTCAAACTCGTATGTTCTTAATCGCGGGTCTTCTTGATGCTGTGCCTATGATCGGTGTTGGTATTGGCTTGTTCTTCATCTTCGCTAATCCATTTGTAGGTTAATCAGCTTAATTCCGAAATTCACTATTTGAGGAATTTGCAATGAATATCAACCTCACATTGTTTGGCCAAGCGATTGCGTTTGCGATTTTTGTCGCATTCTGCATGAAGTTTGTATGGCCACCACTAATCAATGCGATTAGTGAACGTCAGCGTAAAATCGCTGATGGCTTAAATGCTGCTGAAAAAGCGAAGGCTGACCTTGCAGATGCGCAAGCACAAGTGAAAGCTGAGTTAGACGCGGCAAAAGCACAAGCGGCTCAATTGATCGAACAAGCGAACCGTCGTGGTGCACAATTGATCGAAGAAGCGCGTACCCAAGCTGCGGCTGAAGGTGAGCGTATTCGTCAACAGGCTAAAGAAGCTGTTGATACTGAAATCAATGCTGCTCGCGAAGAATTGCGTCAACAAGTGGCTGCTCTTGCAGTAACTGGTGCTGAGAAAATTCTTAGCCAGCAAGTTGATGCAGAAGCTCACAATGCCATGCTGACTCAGCTGGCTGCTAAACTTTAAGAGAGGCGGATTATGGCTGAACTCTTGACGTTGGCACGCCCATACGCTAAAGCAGCATTTGCTTACGCTTCTGAGCAAAGTGCAACTGACTCTTGGTCAACAGCACTTGAATTGCTCAGTGCTGCGGTGCAAGACGAAGCATTTTCAGCTTATCTAAATCGCCCTGAGCTTACACCTGCCGAGCAGGTGGCTCTTTTTGCGAAAGTTTTAGGTGAAGACCAAACTGCAGCAGTGTCTAACTTCCTGACATTGCTTGCAGAGAATAACCGTTTGGTTCTTCTTCCTGAGATTGCAGCAGAATATGAGCAGCTTAAATCACAGAATAACAATACTGTGGATGTTGTGATTGAATCAGCATTCCCATTGACTTCTGTACAGGAACAACTTCTTACTCACGCATTAGAGAAAAAATTCGAAGCGGCGGTAAATGTTTCTGTAGAAGTTAACCCAGCGCTGATTGCTGGTGTAGTTATTCGTGCAGGCGACCAAGTGATAGATGATTCTGCGCTTAACAAGCTTGAAAAAATGCGTACTCGTCTTCTTGCTTAATTGCATTTAGAAGACTGAACTTTAAAAAGATTGAGGTATAGCGCAATGCAACAACTGAATCCATCCGAGATCAGTGCGCTCATTAAACAGCGTATCGGCGATCTGGACACCAGCGCAACCGCTAAGAACGAAGGAACCATTGTTATGGTTTCCGACGGTATTGTGCGTATTCACGGCTTAGCTGACGCTATGTACGGTGAAATGATCGAATTCGACGGCGGCCTTTACGGTATGGCACTGAACCTAGAACAGGATTCAGTGGGCGTCGTTGTTTTAGGTAACTACTTAAGCCTTCAAGAAGGTCAAAAAGCGCGTTGCACAGGTCGTGTATTAGAAGTTCCGGTTGGTCCAGAACTTTTAGGCCGTGTAGTAGATGCTTTAGGTAACCCGATTGATGGTAAAGGCCCTATTGATGCAAAATTAACTGATGCTGTTGAAAAAGTAGCACCAGGCGTAATTTGGCGTCAATCAGTAGATCAACCTGTACAAACTGGTTATAAATCAGTAGATACAATGATCCCTGTAGGCCGTGGTCAACGTGAGTTGATCATTGGTGACCGTCAAACTGGTAAAACAGCAATGGCGATCGACGCGATCATCGCTCAGAAAAACTCTGGCATTAAATGTGTATACGTAGCAATTGGTCAAAAACAATCGACTATCGCTAACGTGGTACGCAAGCTAGAAGAAACTGGCGCTATGGCGTATACAACTGTTGTAGCAGCAGCTGCAGCTGATCCAGCAGCAATGCTGTATCTAGCTCCGTACTCTGGCTGTACAATGGGCGAATACTTCCGTGACCGCGGTGAAGATGCGTTAATCATTTATGATGACTTGTCTAAGCAAGCTGTTGCTTACCGTCAAATTTCATTGCTTTTACGCCGTCCACCAGGTCGTGAAGCGTATCCAGGTGACGTGTTCTATCTACACTCGCGTCTACTTGAACGTGCTTCTCGTGTATCTGCTGACTACGTTGAGAAATTCACTAACGGTGAAGTTAAAGGCCAAACTGGTTCATTAACTGCATTGCCGATTATTGAAACTCAAGCGGGTGACGTATCTGCATTCGTACCAACCAACGTAATTTCGATTACTGATGGTCAGATCTTCCTTGAAACATCATTATTCAACGCGGGTATTCGTCCTGCTGTGAACGCGGGTATCTCTGTATCTCGTGTTGGTGGTTCAGCGCAAACTAAGATCATCAAGAAATTGTCTGGTGGTATCCGTACTGCTTTGGCGCAATACCGTGAATTGGCAGCATTTGCTCAGTTCGCTTCTGATCTTGACGAAGCAACTCGTAAGCAACTTGAACATGGTCAACGTGTAACTGAGTTAATGAAGCAAAAACAATATGCTCCTTACTCAATTGCTGACCAAGCTGTTTCAATTTATGCATCTAACGAAGGCTACATGGCTGACGTAGACGTTAAGAAAATCGTAGACTTTGATGCTGCGTTGATTTCTTACTTCCGTTCAGAACATGCTGCGTTAATGCAACAAATCGATGCCTCTGGTGATTACAACAAAGACATCGAAGCTGCAATCAAAGCAGGTATTGAAAGCTTTAAAGCGACTCAAACTTACTAATTTCAACCTCTGTTGAATTTAGTGTCGGTTTGGTTCACGGAATCAACCTTCGGAAGCTCGCAAGGGCTTTCGAATACTAGGTTAAGCGTATGGCAAATTTAAAAGAAATTCGCGCCAAAGTAGCTAGTATCAAGAGCACGCAGAAGATTACTCGAGCGATGCAAATGGTAGCAGCTTCTAAGATGCGTCGTGCGCAAGAGCGCATGGCTCAAGGCCGTCCGTATGCCGAAAATATGCACCGTGTAATTGCTCATTTGGTCCAAGCGAACCCTGAATACAAACACCGTTATATGGTTGAACGCCCGGTTAAGCGCGTTGGCTATATCATTGTGTCTTCAGATCGTGGCCTTGCTGGTGGTTTGAACATTAACTTGTTCAAGAAAGTGGTTAAACACGTTCAACAGCAACAAGAGCAGTCAATTGAAGTTCAATTTGCTTTAATTGGTCAAAAAGCGGTTTCGTTTTTTAAAAACTACGGCGGTAAAGTGCTTGGGGCGACGACGCAAGTCGGTGATACTCCAAGTCTTGAGCAGTTATCTGGTTCTGTACAGGTGATGTTGGATGCTTATGATAAAGGCGAGTTAGATCGTATTTATCTAGTGTCAAACGGCTTTGTCAATGCCATGACTCAAAATCAAAAGATCGAACAACTTGTTCCTTTGGCTGCTGCTGAAGAAGACAAGACTCTTAACCGTCAATACGGTTGGGATTATATCTACGAGCCTGAAGCTGAAGAGCTTTTAAATGGCTTGTTGGTTCGCTATATCGAGTCTGTGGTGTATCAAGGTGTGATTGAAAACATCGCATGTGAGCAGTCTGCACGTATGGTCGCTATGAAAGCAGCGACAGACAACGCAGGCGAGATCATTAAGAGCCTGCAACTTATTTATAACAAGCTGCGTCAAGCCGCGATTACTCAGGAAATTTCTGAGATCGTTGGTGGTGCCGCTGCCGTTTAACATTATTTTGAATTGAGGAGACAGCAATGAATAGCGGTCGTATCATTCAGATCATCGGCGCGGTTATCGACGTCGAGTTTGAACGCAACAGCGTTCCTAAGATCTATGACGCTCTCCAAGTAGATGGTACTGAAACTACTTTAGAAGTTCAGCAACAGCTTGGTGATGGCGTAGTTCGTACTATTGCAATGGGTTCTACTGAAGGCCTTAAGCGTGGTTTGAACGTAACTAACACTAACGCGCCGATTTCTGTACCAGTAGGTACAGCGACTCTAGGCCGTATCATGGACGTTCTTGGTCGCCCAATCGACGAAGCTGGTCCTGTTGCGACTGAAGCGCGTTTACCAATTCACCGTCAAGCGCCTTCTTATGCAGAACAAGCGGCTTCTACTGACCTTTTAGAAACTGGTATTAAAGTCATCGACTTACTTTGCCCGTTTGCGAAAGGTGGTAAAGTTGGTCTGTTCGGTGGTGCCGGTGTTGGTAAAACTGTAAACATGATGGAGTTGATCAACAACATCGCGAAAGCTCACTCAGGTTTATCTGTGTTTGCTGGTGTTGGTGAGCGTACTCGTGAAGGTAACGACTTCTATCACGAAATGAAAGATTCTAACGTTCTAGACAAAGTAGCAATGGTCTACGGTCAGATGAACGAGCCACCAGGTAACCGTTTACGCGTAGCGTTGACTGGTTTGACCATGGCTGAATATTTCCGTGATGAGAAAGACGAAAACGGTAAAGGCCGTGACGTACTATTGTTCGTAGACAACATCTATCGCTATACACTAGCGGGTACTGAAGTATCAGCACTTCTAGGTCGTATGCCATCTGCAGTAGGTTACCAGCCTACACTTGCAGAAGAGATGGGTGTTCTTCAAGAACGTATTACATCGACTAAGTCTGGTTCTATTACGTCAATCCAAGCGGTATACGTACCTGCCGATGACTTGACAGATCCATCGCCTGCTACAACGTTTGCTCACTTAGACGCAACTGTTGTATTGAGCCGTGACATCGCATCTTCTGGTATTTACCCAGCGATCGATCCACTAGACTCAACTTCACGCCAATTAGATCCGTTAGTTGTTGGTCAAGAGCATTATGAAATTGCACGTTCTGTACAGAACGTATTGCAACGTTATAAAGAGCTTAAAGACATCATCGCGATTCTTGGTATGGACGAGCTTGCTGAAGAAGATAAACTGGTTGTTTACCGTGCGCGTAAAATCCAGCGTTTCTTCTCTCAACCGTTCCACGTAGCTGAAGTATTTACTGGTGCTCCTGGTAAATTAGTATCTCTTAAAGAAACGATTCGTGGCTTTAAAGGTCTTCTAGCTGGTGAATACGATCACATCCCAGAACAAGCGTTCTACATGGTTGGTGGTATTGACGAAGTTATTGCTAAAGCCGAGAAACTTTAATTAGCTACTCTAATTTAGGAGATTCTCATGGCGACTATGCAATGTGATGTTGTAAGTGTTCAGGAGTCTTTGTACTCAGGCACTGTAACGATGCTAATTGCAAAAGGTGCTGGTGGTGAGTTGGGTATTATGCCTGGCCATGCTCCGCTGGTAACTTTGCTCCAACCTGGCGCGATCCGCGTTATTTTGGAAAACGGTACAGAAGAGTTGATCTATGTATCTGGTGGTGTTCTAGAAGTTCAACCGCACGTTGTTACGGTTCTTGCAGATACTGCAATCCGTGCTGACAACTTAGATGAAGCTGCAATTCTTGAAGCGCGTAAACACGCTGAAGCATTGCTTGCGAATCAAAAGAGCGATTTGGACTCTGCTGCTGCTTTGGCTGCTCTTGCAGAAACTGCTGCTCAGTTGGAAACGATCCGCAAAATCAAAAACCGCGCTCAGTAAGAGACAGTTTGAGATTGAAAAAACCACCCGAAAGGGTGGTTTTTTTATGATAAGAAGATTCTTAAATTTAAAAAAATTCTATAGGAAAAGGGTATGGCAGTTGAACATGTTATTTGGAAAGTTGGGGATACTCCTCAATTGCTTTGCAATTCAATTATTGATAGCGAAAAACTCTTAGAAGATCAGATACGTAAAGATATATCTATTTTAAATGAAAATTGGATGTTAATTGGACAGCAAGTCTATACAGATTTTAATAAATACATAGACTTATTGGCTGTTGATGCAGAGGGAAAGGTCATTATTATTGAATTAAAAAAGGATAAGACTTCAAGAGAGGTAGTTGCACAAATCTTAGATTATGCCTCATGGGTAATGGATTTGGATGCAACAAGATTATCTGAGATTTATTTAAAATATATTAACCAAAACGTAAGTTTATCAAATGCATTTGAAGCCAAGTTTGGTAATGAGCTATCTGAAGAATCATTAAATCAGAATCATTCTATGGTAATTGTATCGAGTGAATTAGATGCAAGCTCAGAAAGAATAATTAATTATTTGAATAAATACAGCACACTTAATATTAATGTCATGTTTTTCAAAGTCTTTGAGGATAATAATTCTAAATACATCAGTCGCTCTTGGTTGATAGATCCTCAAGAAAGTGAAGAAAGAGCAATAAGTAAAACAAATCAGTTACCCTGGAATAATGAGTTTTATTGTTCTTTTGGCTATGAGGAAGATGGACGTAGTTTGGATGATGCAAAGAAATATGGCTTTATATCAGCCGGGGGAGGAAGCTGGTATACCAATACACTGAATCTTCTTAATGAGGGTAATAGAGTATGGGTTAATATTCCGAAGAAGGGCTATATTGGTTTTGCTGAAGTGATAGGGCCAAAGACTTCTATAGATGATTTTTCCAAAGATAAGGAATTAGAAGGTAAATATCTTACATGCCTAGAGAATGGAGAAGATAATGCTGAATATGTAGTACCAGTGAAATGGATATATTTAGCAGATAATCCAGTTAAAGAATTAGGTTTTTTTGGTAATCAAAATACAATAGCAAAACCAGTCACTCCTAAATGGGAATATACAGTTCAGAGATTAAAAAAGATTTGGGATATTAGAGATTAATTTTTATTTGAGTTTGTTATTAATTTAATAGCAAACTCATTGTTCTCTTGTGATTAAAAGCATCATCAAAAATTGGTAATTCTAATTTTTTATATGCCACTCGAACCTTAACTTCAGCAATATTAGCTTTAGTTTAATATTTATTAGAAAACTTTATTTTGTACCACTCGATATAACTTTTACCCTTTCTCAGTAATGTTTTGAACCAATCTGTAAGCAGGCACACGCCATAAATAAATCAATGATAAGTTAAATAATTCGAACAGATACTCGCTTGTTATAACTTGATGCGATTGGGTTTTGAACAGGCGAAACTTATAATTGAAAAAGGGAAAATCATGGCTTATCAATCTATTAATCCATTTACCAATCAAAAATTGAAAGACTACCCCTCCCATAGCGATCAAGATATTCAAAATGCACTGGATGGTGCGGAAAAGATTTTAAAATCAGAATGGTCGAAGCAGGCCGATTTAAGAATTAAAGTATTAAAGAACATAGCCGAGCTTTTAAGAGAGCAAAAGTCTGAACTGGCCAAGCTCATGACTCTGGATATGGGGAAACTGATCAAGCAGAGTGAAGGCGAAATCGAAACCTGTGCCAAAATTGCAGAATACTATGCTGATCATGCCAAAGAATTTTTAGCGCCCGTGTCCTATGAAACGGAACTGGGCGAAGCTTGGGTCGAGCATCATCCATTGGGCATTGTTATGGCAGTTGAACCGTGGAACTTTCCGTTTTATCAACTGATGCGAGTGTTTGCACCGAACTGTGCCATCGGTAATCCGGTTCTGGCAAAACATGCCGGAATTGTACCGCAATGTGCGGAAGCCTTTGAACAACTGGTCTTGGATGCAGGCGCACCCAAAGGTGTCTGGACCAATCTGTTTATCAGTGGTGATCAGGTCGCTGAGGTGATTGCAGACAAGCGTGTGCGTGGTGTGGCATTGACAGGTTCAGAAGGTGCGGGCAGTGCAGTCGCTGAAAAGGCCGGAAAACATCTTAAAAAATCAACGCTGGAACTGGGCGGTAATGATGTGTTCATCGTACTCGATGATGCAGATCTGGAACGCGCGATCAAGTTAGGCTGTCAGGCGCGTGTCAATAATGCCGGGCAGGTATGTACGGCGGCGAAGCGATTTATTCTGCATGAAAAAATTGCCGAACAATTCAAGGCCGGCATGCTGAAAGCTTTTGAACAGTTAAAACTGGGTGATCCGCTCGATCCTGAAACCACTTTAGGACCGCTGTCTTCAAAAGATGCGCTGGAAAAACTCAGCGAGCAGGTCGAAAAGGCAGTAGCACAAGGCGCGACTGTGGTCACTGGCGGCAAAGCTGTAGAACATCAAGGCAATTTCTATGCACCAACCATTCTGGAAAATATCACGCGTGAAAATGAAGCCTGGTATGAAGAATTTTTTGGCCCAGTGGCACAAATCTATGTGGCGAAGGATGATGATGAAATTGTCGAAATTGCCAATGATTCCAATTATGGTCTGGGTGGTGTGATTCATTCACAGGATATCGAGCGGGCGAAAAAGCTAGCGTCACGGGTAGAAACTGGCATGATCTGGATCAACTGGTTTACTGATACCACGCCTGAGTTACCATTTGGTGGAATTAAAAATTCCGGTTATGGGCATGAACTATCGATTGATGGTTTTAGAGAATTTGTGCAGAAGAAACTAGTTGTCGTCAGAAGCCCGAAAAAATAATATGATCTGATGTCAAAGAAGCCACTATTCAGTGGCTTCTTTGTCTGGTTGGTCTGGATATTCTTCACGTTTGCCGCCTTCATAACTGGCAAAGCGCGGATGTTCTGGTGCAAATGACGGTTCAGCACTTGGCCAAGGCCAGCCACCAAACTGGGTTTCGCGATAACGGCGAAAAGCAGTATCTAGCTCTTGCGGACTATTCAGCACAAAAGGCCCATGCATAGCCACCGGTGCACCGATCGGTTCACCTTCCAGCCATAAAATATGTGATTCCAGCAGCCCACCTTTGAGCTGAATATCTGCATCCGGTTTGAGTTCAAGTAGATGCTTCGGCGCTATCTTCTGTCCTTCCAGTTCCAGGCTTTTACCTTGATAAAAATAACAAAAACGCGTTGCAGTAGCAGTGCTGGCAGGAATGGTTAATTCTGCTTCCGGCTTTAAAGTGATTAAATACATATTGAGTTGATTCTCTGGCATGGCTGCCCATGAATGTGGCGGACGATCCAGTGCCTGAGTCTGTTTAAACTGTCCTGAAATGACCCGGATCTCCGCTTTACGTCCGGTCGCATCGGCTGAAAATACATGTGGAATATGTTCACGCCACAACATTTTATAATCGGCCGGCTGCTTTTTTTGTTCCGGTGAGGAATTCAGCCAGATTTGAAACAGCTCCAGAGGATTGTCCTGATCCTGATGGACTAAAGGAAACATCTCGCAATGCTGTACCCCATTGCCGGTAGTCAGCCATTGCACATCACCCGCGCCATAACGTCCCGAGTTTCCCAGCGAGTCAAAATGATCGACATAACCGCGCTCGACAATGGTAATGGTTTCAAAGCCAGTATGCGGATGCTCCGGAAAACCGGGAATACTCTCGCCATAATACATGTCATATTCATGCTGCTTTGGCGGGGAAACTGGGCCTAATTCGGCATTGCCTTGTGGATAATGATCTTGATGATGAACGGTAAAAATAAAAGGATCTTTCAGATCAAGCCGGGATGTGACTGGAACCATAGAATACAGCACTGAATTCGACATGATTGAACTCCTGATGATCTGATTAGATGAAAATTCCTGATCTAAATATAATTTTTATAATCCATTGCAGTGTATAGCCTGCACCGCAGTTAAGAAAGGCGCTTTTCGATCAAGCGCCTCAAAATGAGATTTTTAGGTATTTTAAGTATTGTCCTGATCAGTATTGCTCTCTGATTCCTGATCTGGATTCTGGATCAGCAAGCCGGCCAGTTTGACCATTTCGGCTTGAACATTCACCATCTGCGATTCAATCTTTTTCAAGTCCACTTGGCTAAAATCCACCTGACCATTCAAGAGGGGAGAAGCCAGCACTTGCTGGTTTGCAGACATCATATTATTACGAATCTGGTCAATTTCCTGACTTTTCAAGTTCAAGTTGCCCAGTACCTGATTAAAACTGCTGAGTTGCTGTTGAAGCTGGGTCGCAGTGGACTGCAGTTGCTGGGTATCTTTGGCTTCAACCGCCGTTTGCAGTTCGGTCTGGGTCTGTTTTAACTGTTCCACATAACTGCCGGCCTTGAGCTGCAAGTCGGCTACATCACGAACCATATAAAACATATTGCCCGATTTAAGCTCGGTTTGCGCTGTTGAGCTCTGTTGCTGAGAGGCTGGTTCCAGATCTGAGGTCGTGGTATCTGCCTGTTCAGCCGGTGCTTCGACAGCCTGATCACAGCCCATCAGTAAAATTCCAGAGCTAAATAATGCGAAAGGAAGGACAGCATTGGCAAGAATCTTGGACATGGAATCAGGGTCTCGATACAGGTGATGGAATTTGAGTAGTATCTAATATAAGGACAAACTATGGAGATAAAAAAGATTGTTGCAAACTCATAACAATTCTTCTGGGTTGCGAACGTTGCTCTATTTAAAAACAAGAAAAAGATTATTAAAAGCTGGTAAAGAAGTACTTTGCTCTCACCAAATTGGCTTGTTTGGCCTGCAATCACTTTGAAAATATTTTAGGTGAATTTGAATGCAATTAAATAATCGTTTTTAAATAAAAAAAATAAGTATCTACCAAGAAAATAGATACTTATTTCAAGCTTGATGCTTATGAGAATAATCGAGAATTATTTTGCAAGTTCTGCATTCACTGCATCGACAATCCGTGGATCATCTGCAGTAATATCTGGAGCAAAACGTGCCACTACTTCACCATTTTTATTGATCAGGAATTTTTCAAAGTTCCAGAGCACTTCTGGTGGCTGATTTGGGGTTAGACCATAATCGACCAGATCTTTCCACCAAGGGCCTTCACCGATACGTTCCGGTACAGCCTGCGTAAGGGTGGCATATAAAGGATGCTTGTCTTCGCCTGCAACAGAGATTTTAGCAAATAGCGGGAAGTCGACTTTATAATTCACTGAACAGAATTCCTGAATCTCGGCTTCACTACCCGGTTCCTGTTCCAAAAAGTTATTGGCAGGGAAGCCCAGAATTTCCAGACCTTCTGTTTTTTTGTCCTGATACAGTTTTTGTAAGCCTTCATATTGCGGCGTCAGGCCACATTTAGATGCGACGTTAACCACCAGCAAAACCTTACCCTGGTACTGGTTTAAAGTGGTTTCTGTTCCTTCAATAGTTTTGACTGGAATGTCATATACAGAGCGAGTCATTAGATTTCCTGTTTATTGCGACTGAACGGTATTTGTTTTAACGGGTATTCGCTTTCAGTACAAGTAGAAACAGGTGAGCTCAGTTACTTAAAGCTGCAAATTGCCTCAATATTATGTGAAAAATCTATTATGCTAGGATGCGCGAATAGAAATAGCTTAATAACAAGATCAGCGATTCATGGATGAAAGTATGACACAGCAACAAAAGGCAGTCTGGTGGGCCATGGCCTTACCACTGGCCGCAGTTTTGATTTGGTCTTTGAATATGACCGTCACCCGCTATGTGGCAGATTACATTTCTCCCATCAGTATCAGTTTTTATCGCTGGGCCTTGGCCTTGCTGATTTTAACTCCATTCATGTTGCCCAAAGTCAAAGCGGCGTGGCCGCAGATTCGTCTGCATCTCGGACATTTTGCTATTTTGAGTGCGCTGGGAATGGTGCTGTATCAGGGACTGGCTTATAGCTCGGCACATTATACCACTGCGACCAATATGGGCCTCATCAATGCCTTTATTCCTATTTTCACCATTATCGTGGGTATTTTTGTTTTAAAGATTCGCCCGACACAAGCTGCAGTGCTGGGAAGTCTCTTGTCCTTTATTGGCTTGATGTATGTCATGGCACAAGGGCAGGGCTTACAGTTTTTAACTGTCGGTGAAAGTTATATTGGCGATCTGTTGATGTTGATCGCAGTATTTTTCTATGCTTGTTATGGCGTGTTTCTGAAGAAATGTCAGATTCAGATTCCACTCTTAGTGAGCCTGTATATCCAGATTTTTATGGCCTTTCTCTATCATATTCCTTTGGTATTGATTTTAGGTCTGGACAGCATCAATCACGCTAATGCAGCCAGCATTATCTATGCCGGAATTTTCCCATCCATTGCCGCACCCTTGTTCTGGATGATGGCTGTGCAGCAACTTGGTCCCAATCGCAGCAGTATTTTTATGAACCTGATGCCGGTTTTTACTGCAGTAGTCGCATATTTGTGGTTAGGTGAAGCCTGGACCATGTATCACAGTATTGGCGGTGGCATTATTTTACTCGGAATCCTTTGGGCTCAATATCCCGGAAGATCCGCTTAATCAGGAATTAAAAGAGCTGGTTAATAATTTTGTCTGATTAAACATTGAGCGGTTGATCAAAACTTTTTTAATTGAAATCCCCTTTTAAATGCTAATTTTCAAATGTTAAAACAAATAGAAAAATATCGTTTTATTTTAAAAAGAGAATAGAAAGAGCAAGATATTTTGAATATTGGTTAAAAATTGTTTGCTATTAATAGAAAATATGTATTATTTGATTGTTTTATTGTACTTGTCGTTGTGCTCAGTTTCTTTCATAATGCGCCCATCGAGAATGATCAATCAAGAAAATCCTTGTTTTATCAGACTCCCAGAGATTTTCTGAACCCTCTGGATGTGATTTATGCACATCCTTTTTTATGCTCAGCCATCCCTATATGGCTGAGCTTTTTTTTGTCTTAAAACTTTAGTCGGGCTTGAGTGTCCCGACTAAATCAGACAGGACTCAGTCACGAATAACTACACCAGTCACTGCATCAATGATCCGGCTTGGTTGCTGACTTAAACCGAGGTCACCATTTAGATAATTCAGGTTCTGGTCAAAATAGCGGATCGCATCCTGAAGTGAGCGGGCAGGTTCCATGCCGGCAGGGTTGGCACTGGTCGAAACGATAAAACCGCCAAAGGCCTGACACAGTGCCACACAGAGTGGGTGAGTGGTTACACGTACGGCTACTTTAGGATGATGACCTTTAATCCAGTCAGGAATATCTTTATTTGCAGGAAGTAGCCAGGTGGTCGCGCGATCAGCAGGTCTGTCATGGTTCCAGGATTCAATCACTTTTTCACGCATTTCTTCGCTTAAATCCTGCAGCAGATGTTCTACCTGTGAAAGATGAGCTGCCAGCAGAATCACACCTTTCTCAATCGGGCGTTGCTTCAATTCTAGAATCTGATGAAATGCCTGTTCATTATAGGGGTCGCAACCCAAGCCCCAAACAGCCTCTGTAGGATATGCCAAGACTTGTCCATCTTTAAGCCATGCTGCTGCTTCGGCAACAGAGGTAGTGATCATGTGGATACCTTATATCAAACAACAAAGCGCTATTGTGAACCTTATTTGAGAATCCGACAACGTAGATAGAGGCCGGCTTGCTGGGTACAAAAACCGAGTAACTCCAGTTCCATGAGTTGGCTGGTCAAAGCAGATACTTCTTGCTGAACCTGCGTTCCCAGTTGATCCAAACTCTGTCCCACCCAGTCCAGCTGATTATACAGACTGAGCAGATGCGGTGGAATTTGCTGTGATGTTGCTTCAGTAACTTTCGTTTTGGTGGTATTTTCTAAAGCCTGCCATTGCGTCGCCAGTGCCAGTTCTTCGATGACCTGCTGTGGATGATCAATCAGAATCGCACCCTCACGAATCAGTTGGTGACAACCCTGATAATGCTCGCTGTAAATATGTCCCGGAATGGCAAACACAGTTTTACCTTGCTCAGCTGCCAGTTTAGCCGTAATCAGAGAACCACTTTTTAATGCAGCTTCTGCCACAATCACACCTAGACTTAAACCACTGACGATTCGGTTGCGCCGTGGGAAATGGTGCTGCAAAGGCAGCGTATCTGGTAGAAACTCACTGATGACTGCACCACCGTGCTCAATGATTTGCTGGCGTAGTGATTGATGTTGTGCTGGATAGGTTTGATCCAGTCCGGTCGCCATCACCGCAATCGTGCCTTGATGCTGTAACGCAGCCCGATGCGCTGCTTCATCAATACCGTATGCCAGACCGCTATTGATATAGAAACCCTGTTCACTCAAATAAAAAGCAAAGTCATAAGCTACTTGCCGGCCGTGTGGACTGGGTTTGCGGCTGCCCACAATGGCAATCTGTGCCTGAAGCAGGGTATCGGATCTACCCTGACCAAAAATGATTGGGGGGTTATCTGCATAAGGATGCAACTGCTGAGGATAATGCGGATCGCTGTGCAGCAAAATAAAATCGCTATCCTGCTGGATCTGCTGCAGACATCGCTGAAATTTTTGCTGCGCTTCTGGGAGGTAAAACTCTTTTAAGCGCTGCACATGATTGGCATGAAGGCCGAGTGCTTGCCAGACGGGTACTTGATCCGGCTGAAGGGCATGCGCCAGTTCGGCATAATGTTGACTGATTTTATAGAAACTCGAAAGAGAATGCTGAACCAGATACCATAACGTAATTGTTTCCAGTTGCGCGCGTGATAACGGGTTCAGCATATTGAGACCTATAGGGTTGTCTTCTTATTATTAAGTTTTTTTATTTAGACAAATATTTATTCATCTAAAAGAGGTGCTTGAATTCCTGCACCAACCTTGATTGGTAATTCGCTCTCTAGCACATAGGCATAGCTTAATTGATCGAAGTTTTTGAATACCATGATTTGGCCAATACGCTCACCTGGCAATTGCACACGTTCTTTAGTTTTCGGATCAGTCACCACTTCACCTTTTTGATTCACACTAAAGACATGACCCGTCTGAACTCCATGTGCCGTACCACGGTCAATGGTGACAACACTATGACGTGCTGCTGTACCAATTGACCCCAATACACGCACAATCTGGCCACCGGCAGCAATATTTTCTGCATTGGTCGGATAGAACAGAGTCGGTAACATTGGATCGTATTCTGGTAAGACACGATCACCGCGACGTACTTCAGCATTGTAACTATCTGTCAGTTCAAGTGTGGTCACATCACCTTCGCCACGAACTGCAATACCAGATGCCACCTGTTGCAGCTCAAGTGCAGCAGTATATTTCTTGCCGTTTGCATCCGTAAATACATACGGTTCAGCTTCACGATAAACGGCATAGCGTTGACCCACTACCAGACCGTGACCACGTGCATAAACTTTCTGGCCTTTGCCAGCCAGTACGCGCTGATCTGCAGTTCCGAGAATGTAGGGTGTGCCCTGAACTGAATCAGGCGCCAGAAGGGTATAGCGTTCCAGCCACTGCTTAATATGTTCAAGCGGAATCACGGGAATCGTATTATTTAAAGATTCAACACGAATCTGGGGTTGCAGAGAAGTACTGCCAAGATAGCGGCTGATAATACCTTCACAACCATCACCTTCGTCTTTACCAATAATCGGACGGCCTTGGTAATCACACATCAGCAGGCGGTCACCCGGGAAAATCCAATGTGGATTTTTCACGTGCTTATTACTGGCCCAGATTTCCGGCCAACGTACCGGATTTTTCAGGAAGCGTTTCGAGATATCCCAAAGCGTATCGCCTTTTTTCACTACATAAACGTTCGGTGCATTGGCTTTTAATGCCGGTGGATTGACGTTGCGTGCAGGTGCTGCCTCGGCAGAATGAATGGTCCCCATACTGACGCCGACACAAACGGCAAGTGCCAGCATCTGATTTTTAAACCCCAAGGCACTAAAAAATGGCATGCCCTTCAAAACCTTTTTCATTATCATAATTCCTAAAATTATGTGCGTAGTTGCGTTATAATAACGATCTTACACACATTTTTTTGATGAAGCATTCCCTTCATTTGGTTTTTTGATCAATGGCATAATTGAGGACGCAGTATGGCCTTATTACCTATTTTAAGTTTCCCGGATCCCCGTCTTCGTACCATTGCACAACCTGTCGAAGAAGTGACTGATGAAATTCGTCAGCTCGCTGCGGATATGTTTGAAACCATGTATGAAGCACCAGGTATCGGACTTGCCGCGACTCAGGTGGATCGTCATATTCAGCTGATTGTTATGGATCTGTCTGAAAATAAAGATCAACCGATGGTGTTTATTAACCCCAAAATCACACCATTGACTGAAGAAACGCAGCCCTACGAAGAAGGCTGTCTATCAGTTCCTCAAATATACGATAAAGTTGATCGTCCGTCACGCGTAAAAATCGAGGCAATTAATCTGGAAGGTCAAGCATTTGAGCTTGATGCTGACGGACTTCTCGCTGTGTGTATCCAACATGAAATGGATCACTTAAATGGTAAATTGTTTGTCGATTATTTATCGCCATTAAAACGTCAACGTGCACGTGAAAAAGTGGAAAAACTGGTACGCCAGCGTAATAAAGACAAGGTGGCAGTGAAACGCTAGGATCATTTTAAAGTTTATTTAAATGGTCTAGCAAAGCCTAATTCTGATTGGGCTTTGTTATAATCAACATAAGCATATTTTAGGAATAGCCTGTGTTTTTACGCGCGGGGCTGCTATTTGCATTTGCAGCTGTGTTTCTACAGATTGCTGTATTTTTACAGCCTTTGTTACCGAAGCAATATCAAGTTGCTCCGGTCTGTGAAACCATCACGCGTGCGCTTTTTATCGCGACAGATGCTCATGCGCAGCATAGCGCTGGCGAGCATACTCACCTTGTCCAATCTGATCATCTTCAACATGATCATCATGATGCTAATCATCAGTGTCAGTACTGTAAGGTTTATGCCAATTTGGTCTTACCGCCTGATCTGGACATCAAACAGGTTCTTGACCGGATTCATGTCCGTTTAATTGCTTATCAAAAAACCTTTAAGCATGTCTGGTTTGTCCTTCAGCAACTCTTCTTAATTCCTCAGGGGCGAGCGCCACCACTGCCTGCATAAATCTGCATTTTTCAGCTTGGGTTGGTATTGACTCAAGCCGTGCCTAATTTATGTATTTAGTGAGATAGAGAAATGGCTCAGCCTAAATTTTCTTTACAGCCACTTGCGGCTGCGATTTGTGTTGCTTGTTATTCTTCGGTGGTGATGGCCAATGAGGCCATGCCGGTGCAAACGTTTGCCCCAATTGTGGTGACGTCAGCAGCAGGTAATGATGCCAATGGGCTGATTGTCCGCGCCGACCCTAAACAGCCGATTCAACCCATTCCTGCCAGTGATGGTGCGGATTATTTGCAAAGTATTGTCGGCTTTAGTTCGGTCAATAGCGGTGCCGGCACCAATGGTGATGTGACGTTCCGCGGTATGTTTGGTTCACGAATTAAGATCCTGACTGATGGCACCGAAAACCTAGGCGCCTGTCCAAGTCGTATGGATTCGCCAACCTCCTATATTTCTCCGGAAAGCTATGACCGTATTTCGGTGATTAAAGGACCGCAAACGGTTCAGTATGCCAATACTGGCTCTGCGGCAACGGTGATTTTCGAACGCACACCGGAACAGTTTGATCAAGATCAAAACTATCGCGGTCAGGCCAGTGTCTTGATGGGATCTTTCGGACGTCTTGATCATAATGTGGAAGTTGCAGCAGGCGATGAACAGAAATATGTCCGACTCAATACCAATCGTTCGGTATCGAATAGCTATCAAGATGGTGATGGAACCACTGTGCCTTCAGATTGGGAGCGCTGGAATGCAGATCTGGCTTTGGGATGGACTCCAGATGCAGATACCTGGGTAGAACTAACGGGTGGTAAGGCGGATGGTGAAGCTGTTTATGCTGGCCGTGCAATGGATGGTTCCAAGTTCGCACGCGAAAGTCTAGGTTTACGTGTGGAAAAGCACAACGTCACGGATGTGATCCAAAAGATAGAAGCTCAGGTCAACTACAACTTTAATGACCATGTCATGGATAACTTTAGTTTACGTGAGTTCCAGCCTGGGGGTATGATGAGTATGCCTATGGCCACCAATGTGGCGCGTAAGACATTGAATGCGCGTATGGCAATGACCAGTGAATGGGATAAATTGCAGCTGATTACTGGTATTGATAGTCAGAATAATGAACATACTAAACGTAACGGAAGTCTGATGACGCTGTATCAAACTCAGCCACGAACTAAAGATATGGAATTCCAGTCTGTGGGAGCTTTTGGAGAACTGAGTTATCTGTTCAGTGATAACAATAAGCTGGTGTCTGGTGTTCGTCTTGATCAGGTCAATGTAGATGCTGTTCAATCTCAACAGGAACGCAAAGAAACTTTACCGAGTGCCTTTATTCGTTTTGAAAATCATCATCCCGATCATGATGATGGCAAGACCTATATGGGTCTGGGTTATGTCGAGCGTATGCCGGATTACTGGGAATTATTCAGTCCTAAAACGGGAAATGATAACGTTAATACTTTTGCCAATATTGATATTGAAAAGACATTACAGCTAGATTTTGGTTATCAACATGAGCATGGTCATTTCAATTCATGGGCATCCGCATACGCAGGTTTGATCAATGATTATGTGTTAACGACATATAAACCTACTGGCATGATGGGGATGCTCGAAGCACATACCCGTAATGTCGATGCCATTATCGCTGGTGCAGAAGCTGGAATTGGTTACCAGTTTACTGACCGCCTGCAGGCCGATATCAGCGCCATGTATGCCTGGGGTGAAAACACCACAGATAATACGCCTTTGCCACAAATCTCTCCTTTAGAAGCCCGTGTTAACTTGCGCTATGTTCAAGACAAATATAATTTTGGATTGCTATGGCGTGTAGTGGGTGGTCAAAACCGGATCAGTCTTAACGAAGGTAATATTGTGGGTTATGACAACAAGCAGAGCGCAGGCTTTGGCACTTTGTCTTTAAACGGTAGCTATCATATTATGGATAGCGTGGATGTATCAGTCGGAGTCGATAATGTCCTAGACCGGACTTATACCGAGCACTTAAATAAAATGGGGGCTTCCGGGACAGGTTTACCAACAACCGAGCAGTTTAATAATATGGGACGTAATTACTGGGCACGTGTCAGTATGAAATTCTAATTGTTACTCAGTACTCCAAAAGCCATTGCTCAATAGCGATGGCTTTTTAATTTTTAGCGTTGCAATCAATTTTTCCATATTTAAATAGGGCCTATGTATCTTGGAAGAAGACCGGATAAAACAAGTTTTGTGTATATAAACGCCAGGTTGATGAAAAATCAAACAAGAATAGAATGTGAATTGAACGATATAAGTCATGTGATAAAGATTATTATAATTTAAATTCAAATAAAACAATATCTTATGGTATTTACAGGTTAGTTTCGTTGGATGTGCTCAATAAAATTTAAAAATAATGAAAATAAATTAACTATATATAACAGTGTCTTATGTTTTCATTGGTTTGAAAAATAAACACACGATAAAAAATCTTTGCAAGAAGTGTTGCAAGGGCTCTGAAATGCTGTAGAATGCACATCCATCGGCGGTGATGAAGATTAAAACTTCTGATAAAACAGTGACTTAGTTAAGATTGATTGGGTTGGGTTTTAG
>NZ_JBQGUZ010000014.1:0-87290 GCF_052078135.1 Acinetobacter lwoffii | reverse complement strand
GTAAGTTTCAGACTAGCTCAAATAAAGCCTGCTTGATGCGGGCTTTATTTTTAATTAATTTTGTCATTATCTTTTTAGATTCAACTATATTTTTCAGATAATGAATCGTTTGATCATTTTCTTGATACGATCTTAGTCATGTAATTAATTTTTATCCTATATAGATACTATGTAATTGTCGGCAATCTCGTCTTGCCAGCCCAGAAAAGCTCTCCTATTATAGAGCGACAAATCATCTTTCATGATCGAAGAATAAAAAGGATAACATCCTGGGAGAAGAACAATGCAGTATCAATATCATTGTGCCTGCTGTGAAAAAGTAGTCGACTCTACAGAAAAATCATGCTCAAAATGTGGTTCACACCATATTCGCAGCCCTTTTGGTTTCTGGATTTTATGTCTAGTAGCCTGCCTCGTTACAGCAATTGTGTTTAAAGTGGTGCATTTGTATGTGCAGTCACAACAAGAAGTTCCAGTACAACACTCTATACTGGACGTTTTAAAAGAAGAAGATAAAAGACTTCGCTAATTTCTGTACCTCACAGCAAAGACCTGTTCATTCAAGCAGGTCTTTTTATTGCTCTTGAATAATTCAAATAGTGATGCGGAAAACAGCCTCATCAAATCCAGATTTGATTTACAATAGCTGTGGATTTGAATGAGAGATGTACCATGGTTCAGTTAATTAAAAAAGGTGGATTGCGTGAGCGCGCCAACCGTAGCCGCAGTTATCAAGGCTCTGAAAATACTGAGACCACTTTAAAGCCTAATCGTTATCAAACGGCGATTAAAATACCAGACAATTTAGCATCTCCTATCCCAGCCTCACCAACTTCTCCAGCATTAAATGAAGATATACCCCTTAATTCATCAGAATAAGTGCGTCATACCATAACCACAACGCAAATAGCAGAAATAGTCCACCTGAAATCATATCAATATAACTCCCCGAACGCTGGTACAAGGTTTTAATTTTTGGTTGGGAAATCAACAGCATCAATAAAGCAAAGGTAACAAAGGTCTGCAAGGGAATAATCACCGCCAACTGTGCTTTCAAATAATCGGAAGCAGACGAGCTTAAGGCCAGTGAAAATACGCTACTAAAATAAATCAGTGTTTTTGGATTAGAAAGGTTGGTCCATAAGCCCAACATAAAATAGTTTTTAGCTTGCACCTGTCCATTCGTATCGTCGTCGGTCTGATGTCTATTTTTAAAGCTATGCACACCACCCTTTAACATGGCCCATCCCATCTTCGCCAGGAACATGCCACCCAAAAGCATTAAGGCTTGCTGGATCCATGGAAACTGGCCAATTAACACAGTAAAACCCGCAAGTGTCAGTACTACCCAAACCACGATACCGGCAGAGATCCCTGCAATAATTTTCAGGGCATTCTGGCGTGTGGTGGATGCGGCACTTTTGGCAATGAGCAAAACATCGGGACCGGGACTGAGTTGAGCAACAAAATGCAGGAGACAGATCGTAAAAAGCAGAGACATTAAAATCAGGTAAATTTATAAAAATATATTATAGCGTTTGTTCAAAGATATTAGAAAGTTCCAATAAAAAACCGAATCATCAGATTCGGCTTAAATAGAGTTTTTTAATAAAACAATTATTTCGGATTGATATCTTTCATTTCAATTTTTTTCGCCTCAGGTCTCACTTCACGTGCTTCACCATCAATAATGGTGGAATCGCCGCGACCTGATTGCTGATTTTGCATATCCTGCATTTGACGCATCATTTCGGCAAATGGATTCTGGCCTTGTGCCCCACCCATATCGCCCATCATGCCCCCCATCATTTTTTCCATCATGAGTTGCTGACGCTTCATCATCGCTTTCATTATGGCAGCCTTAAAAATCTGCTGAACCGCTGGAATGAGCATCAATACGGCCAATACGTCGGTAATCAATCCAGGAATAAGCAGAAAGAAACCTGCCAGAATTTTAGGTAAATTTCCTGTTAATGCAGGATCTGCACTCATCTGTCCCATCTGCATTTGCTGCATTTGTGGCATTACACCGGCCGAGTATTTACGGATCAGATTCATACCAATAAAAAATGCGGCCACAAACCAGAAAAATACGTACCACATGCTCCCGACGAGGTCACCCACGCCAATCCAGACAAATACTTCTAGGATTAAGCCTGCAAGGATAATAAGAAATAATTTCATGAAAATTAATCTAATCTCAGTAAAATAAATAATAGGATGCTGGAATCAACTGCTTCATCAGGATCAAGCTTTTTTGATACGCTTATGTAACAATATGGGCATTATTCTATTTTTAAAGTGCGGGCATGTCATTAATTATTGGGATTGACCCCGGTTCTCGTTTAACCGGTTACGGAATTATCGAAAAAGACGGCTCCAAACTGACTTTTGTTGATGCCGGCACCATCAGAACAGAAACAACAGAAATGCCTGAACGTTTAAAACGTATCTTTGCCGGCGTGGAGCGCATTGTAAAATTTTATGGTCCCACTGAAGCTGCGGTAGAACAGGTCTTTATGGCACAAAATCCGGATTCTGCCTTAAAACTCGGTCAGGCCCGTGGTGCTGCTGTTGCGGCACTGGTCAATCTGGATTTGAAAGTCGCTGAATATACTGCGCGCCAGATCAAGCAGTCGGTAGTGGGTTATGGCGCTGCGGATAAAGAACAGGTGCAGATGATGGTGATGAATATTCTAAGACTCAGCATCAAACCGCAGCAGGATGCCGCCGATGCTTTAGCTGCTGCTATTTGTCATGCCCACGCCTCAGGAAGTATGAGTAAAATGGCGGTATTGAATGCGTTGGGCGGTATGGCACGCGGCCGGAGTCGCGTCAGTAGCCGTCGTCGATAAGGTTTAACGCAATATTATAAAGTCTTGAGCATCTAGCTCAGATTCCAGATACTCTTGCATAACAGATTTTACAGTTGCACGAGCAGGCCCTTGCCAACTTCGTGCAATCATTTCGCTAAGTTGTGAATCTGTTCCAACAATAACCGCCTCCACCTCACCTGTGCTCAAGTTCTTCACATATCCTTTCAGTCCAAGTGCTTGAGCCTGCTCGGCAAACCAGTAACGGTATCCGACTCCTTGGACTTGGCCTGAAATATTCAGTTTGATGACTGGCACACTATTCTCCTTAGCGATTCACCACCTGATAAATCGCATGCTTCATATCCTGCGCCTGCAAACCTCGTTCGCCATTTTTGGCCAGTTCATCGCCTGCAAGTGCATGTAGCGTCACAATTTCATGCAAATGAATTTTTTGTGCAAATTGCGCCTTTAGACTAGCAATCATACCAGCCAGTACATCCCCCATACCGCCTGTCCCCATACCGGCATTTCCAGCTGTGCATATATAAAGTTTTTCCTCCAGAATCAGACTCCCTGAACCTTTTAGCACCCACTGTCCCTGATATTTTTGTTGCAGTGCATGAATGGCTGCAATCCGATCCATTTCAACTTCCGCAGTGCTACATGCCAGCAAAGTTGCAGCTTCCCCAGGATGCGGAGTCGCATAAGTCTGAGAATTCAAAACTTGAGGCTGCTTGGCCAGAAACCATAAGGCATCCGCATCCAAAACAACCTCCAGATCAGATTGCTGAGTCAGCTCAAACCAAGCTGTATATTGTTGCTCTGACCAAGAATCACGACCTAATCCCATGCCAAAACAGACTGCATCGACCTGCTGAATCAATGCTTGGCGTTGCTCCTGAGTTAAAAGATTGATATCACGCAGCATGATATTTGGTGCACGTGACAAAATCGCAGTATGGTGTTTTGCATCACAGACGATCGTCACTTTACCTGCTCCGGCAGCAAATGCTGCCTCTGCCGCCATGATCACTGCACCGCCCATATCAGCATGTCCACCAATCACCAAGACATGACCATAACTACCTTTATGACCAAAGGCTTCACGCTTCGGCAATTGAATCTCATGTGATGCAAGCTGAGCAATCGGTTGAAGTTCTGCGTCTGTTGGAATAGCAGAAATCAGTTCGATCTTGCCCGCATATTCTTTGCCTTGTCCGGTAAACAATCCTGTCTTGAGCCCCAAACCCGTGAAAGTATAGTCAGCTTTGATCGCAACAGGCAAAGGCTGACCGGTATTGGCATCCAGTCCACTCGGAATATCGATCGAGATTTTGAGTCCATTTTGCCGGTTAATGCCGTGAATAACATTTTGCCAGTCAGAATCCAGCTGACGGTTTAGACCAATTCCGAATAAGGCATCGATATAGACCTCATATTCAGATTGAAAATCAAACTGCGAATAAAGCTGCGAACCGGCATGCTTGGCGTCTTGAATTGATTTGATCAGATCTGGAGATGGGCCAGGCTCTGCCGCATAAATATCAACTTGGAAACCGGCCTGTTTTAAATATTTGGCCACAAGATAGCCATCACCAGCATTATTGCCCTGACCACAGCAGACCGCGATCTTTTTAATTTTTTGCTGAGAAAATAAGGTGATCAGCCGCTGACTAATCCCCCAGGCGACTTGTTGCATTAAACCGTAGGAACTATTTTGCTGCTGAAACCAGCGCTGCTCCCATGCTTGTAGATCGCGGCTATGGTAAACTTGTTGCTGCATTTCTTATTCCCTGTCTTTGGTTTATGACAACTCCCGATTCTCACGCGCAAATTCAAGTTTATCAACAAGATCCAGCCGAACTAAAAGCATGGATTAAAGCGCAGGCTTTAGAATTGGGTTTTTCTGATTGTGTCATTGCCAAACCGGATGCTCAAGCAGAATTAGTACGCTTACAGGAATATCTGGATCGTGGTTATCATGGTGCTATGAAGTTTCTGGAAGACAATCTGGAAAAACGCGCCAATCCCGCCTTACTGGTTCCCGGCACACGCAGCATTATCTGTGTGCGTATGGATTATCTGGTCGAGGCACCAGAACCACGTTATATCCCTTATGCACCTAACTCTGCCATTATCGCGCGTTATGCCCGTGGCCGGGATTATCACAAAACCATGCGGGGTCGCTTGAAAACCCTGGCAACAAGAATCCGGGAAAAAGTCGGAGATTTTGAATCACGCCCATTTGCCGATTCTGCGCCAATTTTTGAAAAATCGCTGGCTGAAAGTGCAGGTATGGGCTGGACAGGTAAACACACCCTTCTGATTCATAAAACATCCGGCTCATTCTTTGTTTTGGGTGAATTGTTTACTTCATTGGAACTGCCTTTTGATGAACCTGCAACGAAACATTGTGGCTCCTGTACTGCCTGTATCGACATTTGTCCGACTCAAGCCATTGTAGAACCGTATATGCTGGATGCACGACGCTGTATCGCCTATCTGACCATCGAATATAAAGGCATTATTCCAGAAGATTTACGACGCGGAATTGGTAACCGGGTTTTTGGTTGTGACGATTGCCAGCTGATATGTCCATGGAACAGTTTTGCCCAAGTGACCTCGATAGAGGATTTTCATCCGCGGCATGGACTGGATCAAGTGAGTTTACTGGATTTATGGCAATGGGATGAAGCCACCTTTTTAAGTGCGACTGAAGGCAGTCCGATGCGTCGTACGGGTTATCAAAGCTTTATGCGCAATATCGCCATTGGTTTGGGCAATGCACCCTTTGATGGGCAGATTATTCCGGCCCTTCAGCAACAGCGTAATCAACATGATGAAATTGTGCAGGTACATATCGATTGGGCCATTCAAGAACAACTGGCAAAATCCAGCTAATTTTTTATCGCCCTTAAAAATATATTTCAACTTTACCTAGCGTCACAGTTTCACTTAAAAGCCTTACACACCCATGTTTCAGACTATGGCATAAATAAAAATAGTCAGAAATGAAGTGGAGGAAAGATGATGTCATCAAAAAATCCAAATCAAGAACTGCTGGAGCAGCTTCAGCATGACCAGCAGAAGCAACAACAGCAGCAGCCGCAACATGGCCCGATTAATTCCCCAAAAAACAATCAGCATGAACAGGATCAGCGCGTGTTTAACAAGCAGCACCGTAGTGATCTGCATGGCCAGGATATTCATGGAAATCACAGTAATAAATAATCTGGCAACTGAAAAACAAAGCTCACCTCGTGTGGGCTTTGTCATTTATATAAGGTCATATTTTGCTAGTGAAGCAAAAGCTTATTTTTATTAAGATGGACCGAATGATAAATAAGCACAGATAGGGAAAGAGATGAACAGTAGTGATGCGGTACGTAATGATTGGTCACGTGAAGAAATACAAGCTCTATATCAACAGCCTTTAATGGATTTAGTGTTCCAGGCGCAACAGGTTCATCGTGAACATTTCACTGCGAATACCGTTCAGGTGAGCACCCTGCTTTCGATTAAAACCGGTAAATGTCCTGAAGACTGTAAATACTGTTCACAATCAGCGCATTATGATTCCAAACTGGAAGCTGAAAAACGTATTGCAGTCGATAAAGTGATTCAGGAAGCCAAACAGGCGCTGGCATCAGGCAGTTCACGCTTTTGTATGGGGGCTGCATGGCGCAACCCACATGAACGCGATATGCCTTATGTGCTGGAAATGGTGCGTGAAGTTAAAGCACTCGGTCTGGAAACCTGCATGACACTGGGGATGCTAAATGGATCTCAGGCTGAACGCTTGAAAGATGCTGGACTAGATTATTACAACCATAATCTGGATACTTCTCGTGAATACTATTCATATATCATCAGCACGCGTAGCTTTGATGATCGTCTGGATACTTTGGATCATGTGCGTCAGGCGGGTATGAAAGTCTGTAGTGGCGGTATTGTTGGTCTAGGTGAAAGCCGTGATGACCGGATCGGTTTATTGTATGAACTTGCAACTCTGGCGATTCATCCGGAATCTGTGCCGATCAATATGTTGGTCCCGATTGAAGGCACACCGATGGCAGATGTAGAAAAACTGGATGTGATTGAGTGGATTCGTACCATTGCCGTAGCACGCTTGTTGATGCCTAAAAGCTATATTCGCCTTTCTGCAGGGCGTGAATCCTTAAGCGATTCGGATCAGGCTTTGGCATTTATGGCTGGTGCCAATTCTATTTTTTCTGGTGAAAAACTGCTGACGACCCCTAATACATCCCAAGGCCGGGATCAGCAACTTTTTGCAAAATTAGGTTTAGTTGCAGAACAGCCAAAACCAAGTGTTCGCAGTCTGGCTACAGATGCAATGGCAAGCTAATCACTGTTTAAGTTGATGAACTCGCAGAAAAGTTATGTGCAGTAATTAAAATGCCATAACGGGCATTCAGATAATCTCCGACTCGGATTTGATCTACTCCATTGGCATGATGCACCATCAGCGCTTGCGTGACTGCATCATAGCTAAAGGAGTCATAACTCTCTTGATGCAGGCTGAGCCAGTGCAGCGTATCTGCCAGGTTGCTGTCGACGATATAGGTATCTGCATGAAAATCTTTACTCATATGCCTGTTCATCGTGATGAAATTTCCCTTTAATTTTAACGGAAATTAGCCCATAACAAGCATAAAAAAGTGAGCCATTGCTCACTTTTCTTGCAAAAACTTTAGTCCTTATTCGTACCGCACTTACGACACTCCCTGTGTTCCCCGATTTCTTGCATTTGCTCATATTCATAAATATGCAAACAAAACAATTTTCTTAAAAGCTGAAGCATCATTGAAACTCCTGTTTAATCATTTTTTTAATACGCTTCTTAAGATATTCCGTCCTGAAACATCATGATTTTTGACTAAAAAATCATCTCATATTAATTAGCATAATTTTTTCAGTTGTAAAATGCATTTCATCTACTTTTCACTTTTTTTGCAGATATTCTTTGAACTACATCACAATTATTTCATAAATATGAACTTTTTTTTGATTAAAGAGGATGTTTATGGAATTTAGATAACAAAAGTAATATCTGAGGGAGATGCTTTTTTATTAAGCTGGTAACGAAGAATCTTTATTGAAAGGCAAACTAGAAAAGTTCATTATCAGTGGAGGCAACCCATTTTAAGTCCTTCGAGATAAGAACGACGATCAATTAAGTGAATTGCTTACTTCAGATTTCATAATATCCAAAAACAAAAAACCCCTTACGATTAATGCACGTAAGGGGTTGTTTTATATGGTGGGCCCAGACAGACTTGAACTGTCGACCAACGGATTATGAGTCCGCTGCTCTAACCAACTGAGCTATAGGCCCTATATGCTGAAAACTTTATTTATCAATAAGTTCAGGCGTCATGAATACTAGCTAAGATTTTTTGGAAAGACAAGTGCTTTTATAACTGCTTGAACATTTAGGCAGCAATCATGGGCGACTTGTCTTAGTCAAAATTCAGTTACTTAAGACTTCAGTATAGGAGGCATATAGAAAAATGAGATACATGCTGCATCATTTAAGACAAATGAGCCTGTCATCTTGAATTTAATCCGGTCTACTAAGGGTAAAACTGATAGATTTAAGGTCTTAGTATATCTATAAGGTATTAAAATTCTTTATTGCTCAGGCAGCACTGTTAAAGGAATAGCCTTGAGCTCAAGAAGATAGAATGACTAGAATTCAGACTTCATTTCTTCGTCTTTATGTAAATCCTGCTTAATTTCGATCAAAGACCATACAATTATAAGCGCAAAAATCAATAGGGAGACTACGAAGGCTGTCATGTACGTCATACTTTTCAATCTCAGAGTAGAAAGAATAAGAAAATAGAAAAGACCTGTATCAGTCTTCTTCTTCGACAAAAGTCTAATAACTAAAGTGTGCTCTGGGTAGTCATTTTTTCATCATTTTAAGACTTTTTTTGTATCTAATGATATTTTTAAGATCTTAATATTGTTTTATTTATATATATTAACTCTTAATCTTGCAGCTTAAAAAGATGAATAAATCATAGATTTTTACATTATTCGCTGATTTTATTGGAAAGCCTATTGACTGTATGGGCGAACAAGATGAAATTATGCAGTTCTCTACATACAGCTTTTACTTCTCCGTACTTATGCTAAATAAATTCCTTGGCGAATCTGCATTTAAACTTGCAGGTTGGCAATATCATGTCGAACCCGATGTGCTTGAAGATAAACAGGTCATTATTGGGTTTGAACATACCTCAATGATGGATGCGGTACTGTCAATTGCCCTGTTCCAGATTTATGACCTCAAGGTTCATACCTTGATTAAAAAAGAATTATTTAAAGGACCGTTTAAACCGCTATTGAACGCTGTGGGTGGTATTCCGGTTGACCGCAAGGCCAGTAAAGATATCGTGACCCAGATGGTGGAACATTTTCAGAACAATGAAAAGTTCAATCTGGTGATTGCTCCCGAAGCAACACGGGCTAAACAAGGTGAAGCACGCAAACCAATCCGTACCGGTTTCTGGCATATTGCCAAGGCTGCCAATGTACCAATCGTGTTGTTATACGCCAATTCCAAAACCAAGCAAGGTGGCATTCTTGGCAAGATCTATCCGACAGACCTTGCGCATGACCTGGCTTTGATCAAGCAACTATATAAAGACAAGGTTGGCCTGGATATCGTTATTCCAGAATAAGCTTTTTAAAAATAAAAGCACGGACATAATCAGCGATTCTGCTGTTTATGTCCAAGTCATCTGTCCATATAAATGTATAAATAGAATTATAAATCCCCCTATCCTCTTTCTATTTTTCCTCGATATTTCACTTTTTTTGTTTTTATCCTGAAATCTCAAATCCAGGCACTTTTTTTTAAAAAAACGCTTATGGTAGAATTTCGGCATTCTGATAGGCATACAGCCAATCTACAAGGAGCATAGTTCGCATGGCGGGTCATTCCAAGTGGGCCAATATTAAGCATCGCAAAGCAAAACAAGATGCGAGTCGTGGTAAAGTTTTTACCAAATACATTCGTGAATTAACCACTGCTGCAAAGCTTGGTGGTCCAGATACTGCAAGCAACCCTCGTCTACGTGCTGTGGTTGAAAAAGCATTATCAGTGAATATGACACGTGACGTGATCAACCGTGCCATTCAACGTGGTGCTGGTGGCGAAGATAACGACGACCTGAAAGAAGTGACCTACGAAGGTTATGGTGTAGGTGGTGTTGCGGTTATTGTTGAAACCATGACTGACAACTTGAACCGTACTGTGCCTGACGTACGTCATTGCTTCTCTAAAACTGATGGTAACTTAGGCACCAATGGTTCGGTGGCATTCCTGTTCACGAAACGTGGTGAGATCACTTTTGAAGATGTGTCTTTGGAAGATCAAATCATGGAAGTGGCATTAGAAGCAGGTGCTGAAGACATCGAAGTCACTGAAGATGATATCTTGGTCATTACCACACCTGAAGCCTTCGGTGAAGTTCAAGATGCTTTAACTGCTGCAGGTTTAAAATCTGACAATGCTGAAGTAGTGATGAGTCCTTCAACCAAAGCAGAAATCACAGACATCGATCAAGCGAAAAAAATCATGAAAATGATTGATATGCTTGAAGATCTGGATGATGTACAAAACGTTTATACCAACGTTGAATTCTCAGACGCAGTTTTAGCAGAACTTGATGCTTAAATATGTCTGATTCAAAAAACGCACCTTAGGGTGCGTTTTTTTATGGCTGTCCACCACCCTAGCTTTGATTAAACTTTATTGAGTAATCCGCTACAGTTAAAGACATTATATTCTTTAATCACAAAGCTGGAATGCAGTGCCACCACATGCTCAATTTTTCCAATCCGCTTAAGCAGGATTTCACTATAATTTTCCATATCCCTTGCCACCACTTCGACAATAAAGTCCGCAGACTGACCGGTGACCAAAAAGGCATTAATCACTTCGGGAATACTTTCCAGTTCTTCCAGGAATTTAGCAAAAGTATCGCTATCATGTTTGCTTAAGGATACCTGTAACAGCACATGCAGGCTGAAACCTAATTTCTGGTAATTGATTTCACGTTTTAAGCCACTGATAATATTATGATCGATTAAGTGTTTGATCCTACGATGCACCGAACTGACAGATAAATTCACCCGCTCGGACAGTTCATTCAGATTGACATCTTCATGGGTCAATATTTCTAGAATATGTTTATCGAAACGATCCAGTTCCATTTTTATACTCTTATATCAATAATCAATAGATGCAGAAAATTTTGCGCCATCTCTGTTATACAATATTTATTTATTTTTCACAAAATTTTCATATTCTGAAATTTTTTCCCAAATGGGATTTCATTTTATAAATACGGTTTTCAGGAGGGTTTAAATGACCGTTAATCGCATAAATTAAAAACATGACCAATGGTATTTTTGATTAAATCTTTATTTTTAAATTATTTAAATTGGGTAAACATGGCAACAGATAGGCTATTCCTGTCAGCCCCTACACGACTTAACCGTCCATCTTTTACAAGTGTATAGAAATAGATTAAAACAAAGGCGCTTTAAAAACAAAAATAGCGCATTTCAAAAATATTACACAAGCAACGGTCATGGCTTCTAAACTTTTAAGCTTGATAAAAACAAAAGTGAGTCCTGTTTTAACCGTCGAAACCCAAAACGAAGAGCTTATTGGGCGGCTTATTCGGTGGAACGACATCAGGTACCCTCACCAATCTTATTGGCAATCTCACCGGATCCAATACTCAACCTTCAGTCAGCTCATTATTAAATAATCTCCTTTCTGGAAGCAGCCTGAGTACGACAAATCTCAGCAATTTATTAACTCAATTTTCTGGTTCGAATGCCTCAAGTTTAAATATTCAAAGCCTGATCAGTAGCTTAACCCAATCCAATGGCGGTAGCTTTAATATTACCCAGGTCACCAACTTATTAAAGAGCTTAATGGGGAGCAATAGCAGCAGCCTAGATCTTGAGGCTATTTCTAAACTGGTGGGCGGCTTATTGGGCGGCAGTACGGGCAATATTGATATTGGTAAAATTTCTCAACTGGTCGGTGGCCTGATCGGCGGTTCTGGCAGTTTAGGTGATATAGATATTGGAGCAATTGCAGGCTTGGTGGGTGGTTTAATCGGTGGCAATGCAGGCGGTGATTTTGATCTTGGTGCTATTACCGATTTAATTAGCGGCTTTGTAGGCGGAAATGCAACAGGTGGTTTTGATGTCGGTGGCTTCACTGACTTACTGAGCGGTCTGATTGCGAATGGTTCAAATGGCATAGATTTAGGTGGATTATTAGGCAATCTCAATCTCGGTAGCGATCTGGATCTGGGTGGTATGATCGAAGGTATTTCCTCTGCTTCAAACGGCTTTGACTTAGGCAGTATTGCCGAAGGTGTTGGTCAGTTGGTTGGTAGTGGCTCTTCGATTGAATTGCCTGACCTCGGTGATCTTGTCCAAGTGTGGGTACGACTGATTCCAATATTGATCTGTCTGCTATCCTGCCGGGCATTAAAGATACAATTCAGAATATCGGCAGTGGCGGTTCTTCATCCGGATTTGATTTTGGTTCACTCCTCAATAATTTTACTAAAAATATTGATATCGACCAGACTAATCCTTGGGGTTAATCATAATCTCATTAAAAAACGCGCTTCATGCGCGTTTTTTTAATTCTTGAATTAGCATTTAAACTTATACACCACGCCAGTCTACCCGTGCATTGCGTTCGGTTCGGTAAATACGGCAAATATATTCACCCAGTGGTAGCTCATTCAAATACTGCTGATAGTCGCGATATTCTTCGGACAAGGTTTCAAAATTTTCTTTTTCCCACGGCGTACCTGGAATCGCCAGAAGCGGTGCCAACATGGAACAGACTGCAATATCCGCCAGACCTAAACGATTTCCGACAAAATAATGCCCACCTTGGCTGACCAGCATCTGATTGAGCTGCTGTACAGCAACATCGATGTGTTGTTTAGATTCCGCCACGGTTTCCTCATTCAATGCATACCCCTTGGCCACCATCGCTTTCAATAAAGGTTTAGAAAATTTTTCAAACTGGCGCAGATAGCCCTGCTCACCAATTAAAATATCCAGAGATTCATGATCAGAAGTCAGTGCTTGAGAGAGCATCCAGCGACGGACATGACGACCCAATTCCAAAGTAATTTCATTAATTTCTAAAGCTTTATTTCGAAAATATCCTTCCGCGTGCAGTAAACGATGTTCTGGATAAGTATCATCCAGATACAGAGCAATCTGGGTGGAATCTGCGATCCATCGATCCTGATCACGCAAAATAGGCAGACGATTCTGACCTGTTTTCAGGCGGGCAAAAGCGCGGTGTACCCCGGGTATCAGATTGTGAGCAACATAGTACAGCTCTTTATGGTCCAGCATCCAACGTGCTTTTTCGCAAAAGTGAGATAAAGGAAACTGGTATAAAGTTCGCATGTATGCTCCATGTTTATCGTTATTGGATCAGGGCGTGTAGGCCGCCGTTTTATTCAGATACTTTAGTCACTCACTTTTAGAAAAACAATGTGATTTTTATTCAAAAGTAAAATACTGGCTGATTATTCCTCTATGGTTGGTGGACTCACGATACATCCCGGAAAGCTCAGCGAGTCATTTTAGGTCGTCAGAAGCATTTGATTGCAATAAACCACAAGCGCATGACCTGACTTTAGCTGTGCTTTCATGTAAAATCGGGAGCAATTTTTATATAACGCTTTTGTGAGTTATTTCATGGGTTTTAATTGCGGTATTGTCGGCTTGCCGAACGTTGGTAAATCTACACTTTTCAATGCCTTAACCAAAGCTGCTATTGCTGCAGAAAACTTCCCTTTCTGTACGATCGAACCAAACACCGGGATTGTACCTGTTCCTGATCCACGTTTAGACAAATTGACTGCAATTGTTAAACCGCAACGTGTTATTCCGACTTCTATGGAATTTGTAGACATCGCAGGTCTGGTAGCGGGTGCTTCTAAGGGCGAAGGCTTGGGTAACCAGTTTCTGGCCAACATTCGTGAAACTGATGCAATTGCTCACGTTGTGCGTTGTTTTGAAGATGAAAACGTCATTCATGTGAATGGTCGTATTGATCCACTAGATGACATCGCTACGATTAATACCGAACTTGCGCTTGCAGACTTGGACGCTGTAGCCAAAGCGATTACGCGTTTGACAAAATCTGCCAAGGGTGGCGACAAAGAAGCGCTTGCCACTAAAGCTGTTCTGGAAAAAATCCAGCCTTTACTGGATGAAGGTAAACCGGCTCGCGCAGCGGACCTAGATGATAACGAACGCAAGCTGGTACGTGGCTTTGGTTTAATGACGCTTAAACCAACGATGTATATTGCCAACGTTGCTGAAGACGGTTTTGAAAACAACCCGCATTTAGATGCAGTCAGAAAATTAGCCGCTGAAGAAAATGCGATTGTAGTTCCACTGTGCAACCAGATTGAAGCTGAAATTTCATTGCTTGAAGATGAAGACCGTGCTGAATTCCTTGAAGCAATGGGCATGGAAGAACCTGGCTTAAACGTGGTGATTCGCGCGGGTTATTCACTGCTTGGCCTACAAACTTACTTCACCGCGGGTGTACAAGAAGTTCGTGCCTGGACCGTAAAAGTTGGCGCAACTGCACCACAGGCAGCAGGCGTGATTCATACCGACTTTGAAAAAGGCTTTATCCGTGCAGAATGTATCGCTTATGATGATTTCGTGCAGTACAACGGCGAAGCCGGTGCGAAAGAAGCAGGCAAATGGCGTCTAGAAGGTAAAACTTACATCGTTCAGGATGGCGATGTTTTACACTTCCGTTTTAACGTTTAAGTCATTGCTGTTAAAAAAAGCCCCTTCTTGGGGTTTTTTTATTGCTTATAAAAAGAGGATTCATACGTATAACAGGCTTTCTGGAAGCGCATAAGATCAACACATATTAACAATAATGATAACTATTCTCATATATGAATATTAAATTAGAGTGTATCTTAAATCTAATGAAAAATAACCTAACTCCATTCTCCCCAAGGAATCCTACCAATGAGCTACACCTTGCCTGCACTACCTTATGCTTATGATGCGCTAGAGCCTCATATCGATAGCAAGACTATGGAAATTCATCATAGCAAGCATCATCAAACCTATATCAATAATATCAATGCAGGAATAGCGGGCACAGAATGGGAAGATTTATCGGTCGAAGCCTTAATTAGCAAATTCAATGAAGTGCCCGAGCAACTCAGACAGAACGTGATCAACAATGCTGGTGGACATGCCAATCATTCCCTGTTCTGGACAGTGATGAGTCCAGACTGCGGTGGTCATCCCGAAGCTGAAATTGCCAAGGCAATCGAACATGAATTAGGAGGATTCGAGGCATTTAAAGAAGCGTTTACCCAAGCAGCGCTTAGCCGTTTTGGTAGTGGGTGGGCCTGGTTAAGTATGGCGCCAGATCAAACGCTTATTGTGGAAAGCAGTGCCAATCAGGATTCTCCGCTGATGCATGGCAATATTCCCCTTTTAGGTCTGGATGTCTGGGAACATGCTTATTATTTACAATATCAAAACCGTCGTCCGGAATACATCTCGGCTTTTTTCAATGTTGTGAACTGGAAAGAAGTAAATCGTCGTTATTTGGAAGCATTAAACACGCTTTAAATCTTTGAGGAGATCGACCATGTCTACACGTACAATGATTCAACGCATGATTGGCAGCACACTCCTGATCTGCGGTGTAATGGTACTTTTATTAGAACATATGTGGATGCCCTATTTTTAAAGCTTATTTTGCTAAAAAAGCCAGTCATTCAGACTGGCTTTTTATAAGTACATTTAAATGGGCAAAGGTTTATTGCATATTGGCAATTGCAGTACCTTTTTGCTTAGGATCGGTATTTCCGAGTGCAGGATGGGCAATGGCATTCTGACATTGCAGTTTATCCCGCTCATAATCCGCCTGTTTTTGTTGCAGGCTGTTGCCATTTTCCATGGTCGTCCGCGCCCAGATTTCCAGACTGGTCAAGGCTTTACGACACAGGGCATATTTGCCTTCGGTTACCGAATCAGTCATTTTGACATTAATACGCCAGTCTGTACTCAATTTACGTGCTGGTTGACGTACCTGTGTTTCCAGCTGATCCACTTCTTTATTATAGACCAGAGGATCCACTTCATTGATCAGTTGCCATGCGGCATTGGCATAAGTCGTCGCATCATTAGTCAGTTTAGGTGCCGGTTTAATTTCTGGCTTATCAGTCGATTGACTGTCATTCCCACACGCTTGTAACAATATTACCGTGCCTATTAAAGCAGCAGTCAGCATCGTACGTGTCTTGAACATCCACATATCAGGCTCGCCAATTTAAACATTTCGGCACTATGCTATTAAATTCACGTAGAATACACAATCTTCATTTGACCCATCGTTCAACTCTCCTTCAAGGTGTGTCGTGTCTGAACCGAATCAACTCGCTACGCAACCTGCTGGCTTCTGGCAAGGTGCAAAAGATAGCCAAGCGATTATCTTCACTTATTTACCGGTGTCGTTTGCTTTTGGTGTGTCAGCTACTCAGTTTGGCTTTACCGCTTGGGAAGCACTGTTCCTGTCCTGTTCGATGTATGCAGGTGCCAGCCAGTTCCTGGTGGTCGCTCTCTTAGGTAGTGGAACATCTATCTGGATGACGGCATTAACCGTGATTGCCTTAGACATTCGTCATCTGCTTTATGGCCCTGCGTTACAAAATCTGATTCAAGACCGGCTGAATTTAAAGAAAACGGCAATCTGGTCTTGGGGTTTGACCGATGAAGTTTTTGCCTCCGGCATGATCAAGCTCTCGCAACGGCGACAGGAATGGTCAGAATCCTGGATGCTCGGTTTAAGCCTGTTTAGCTGGATGTCCTGGGCGCTCGGATCTTTCCTCGGTGGATTGTTTGCTGATCAAGTCAGCAACTTGCCACAGTTCTTGCAGGCAGCGCTGGATTTCTTGTTACCTGCGCTGTTCCTGAGTTTCTTGTTGGCTGCCTTTGAGAAAAAACATACTTTTGTGGTAGCTGTCACGATTCTGGTGTCTGCGATTGCCTGTTATTTTATCGACCTGTCTGCCGCGATTTTTATCGGTATAAGTTCTGGTATTTTCGCAGGCCTGTTCAAGCACTATATTTTGAAACAGCCAGATCCTGAACACGCAGGAGATCAAGCATGAATCTAGAGATTATTCTGGTCGGGATTTTAGTCGGGATTGCCAATTTTGCCTCGCGCTTTGGTCCTTTTTTTGTCATTCAAAAATTTCAGCAAGGTTCGCAAAAACGCGGAGCGTTGTGGCTAAAAATTGCCTTGGGTTCAATTGGCATCGCTGCGATCAGCTCCATGTTGGTAGTTGCTACCCTGCCACCTTTATTAGAAACGCCGAATAAAAGTTTTGCGATGCTGGTTGGCTTTATTGTGCTCACGGTTTTGTACTTTAAGTTTAAACGTATTGTGATGGCGACACTGACCGCAGCGCTCACCTATGGCCTGGTTTACACCTATGTTCCGGTACCCTTTTAAGCTTTAACTAGTTAATCAATCGAAACAAAGACTTATGCTAAACTCATAGTATAGGTCTTTTTTTATATAACAATAAAAACAAGGAAGGATGCGCATGTTTGAGGTCAAACAGGTGATTGAAGGCAAAATCTTTATTCATCATCGGCGCGATGAAATGTTAACCGTATTCCATCGACATGAAGTGCCGGCACAATATTTTGAATGTTTTATCAATGCTCAAAATTTTACCGGACATTTTGTCGAAATACATGCTCAACCAGCAGATCAAGTTCGGGTGGTTTATATTAAAAAGAATAGCACCCATCAAATTATTGCTATGCTTAATCAGAGCAAATACGTGCTGCATCTTCATCCTTTGACATTGATTTTGGGTAAATGGAGCTTCAGACATCGTGTCCTGCCGAATACTCTAAAAATTTTTGCTGGTTTATTTGCGCTCCTTTTTATTTTTTTTCAGCTACCGCCTTTTCAGCAGATCAGTTCCAGCTCACCACCATCTTGCGAGACTGCATTCAATTCACAGTTTTTGGGCTACTGTTATTTTTGCTGTGCTTTGTACTGCATTTTGTATTGCCCTATGCGTATTTCCTGCATGTTCGTACATTACGTCTGTTAAAGATGCTAAATATCAATACTGAACAAGTTGCACAAATAGAAAAGCTCAAGTCTCAAAGCGAGATTTATCTTCTGCAAACGCAGTCTGACAGCGATGTGAAAATGACAGCGCCTCCTTATTAAAATCTAGAAAAACTTTATAAATAAAACTGTTGGTCAATATCACAATTTTGTATGAATCTTGGCTTAACTGTCGGCTCAGTTCTGCTATGCTAAAAGTCCATAAAATCAACCATGGATGATCCACATGAGCGTGACTATTGGTACTCCCCTTCAATCTTCTGCCTATAAAGTTCTATTATTGGGTTCTGGTGAACTGGGCAAGGAAGTGGTGATTTCACTACAACGCCTTGGAGTCGAAGTTCATGCTGCTGACCGTTATGATCATGCCCCTGCCATGCAGGTTGCGCATTATTCCTATACCTTGAATATGGCAGATGCTGTAGAACTCAAACAACTCATCAATCAAATCCAGCCACATTTAATTGTTCCTGAAATTGAAGCGATTGCGACCGAAGTTCTGCTTGAAATAGAAGCCCAGAACATTGCTACAGTCATTCCTTCTGCTAAAGCCGTCAATCTGACCATGAACCGTGAAGGTATTCGTCGTCTGGCTGCGGAAGAACTCGGTCTGCCAACTTCAGCTTACCGTTTTGCCGACAGTTTAGAATCCTTCCGCGCGGCCTGTGACGATGTCGGCTATCCAAACTTTGTGAAACCGGTGATGTCATCTTCAGGCAAAGGTCAGTCTCGTGTTACCCGTTTTGATGAAGTCGATGCTGCCTGGGAATATGCGCAAACCGGTGGCCGGGTCAATCAGGGTACTGTGATTGTAGAATCACAAATTGACTTTGATTTTGAAATTACCTTATTGACTGTTCGTGCAAAAAATCCAGAAACCGGCGAAATCGAAACGTCTTATTGCGACCCGATCGGACATCGTCAGGACTCAGGTGATTATGTGGAAAGCTGGCAGCCTCAACCGATGACTCCAGCCGCGCTGGAAGAATCCAAGCGCATTGCCAACAAGGTCACTACAGCACTTGGTGGCTGCGGAATCTTTGGAGTGGAACTCTTTGTAAAAGGCGACAAAGTATGGTTTAGTGAGGTTTCCCCACGTCCACACGATACTGGACTGGTGACTTTAGCCTCCCAATTTCAAAGTGAATTTGAGCTGCATGCACGTGCTATTTTAGGCTTGCCGGTGAATACTGCACGACATAGTGTGGCTGCCAGTGCGGTAATTTATGCTGGAGTAGATGGCCGTAATCTTTCATTTTCTGGCCTGAATCTTGCTTTAGCAGACGGCAATACCGATTTGCGCCTGTTTGGCAAACCAGAAGGTTTTAAACGTCGTCGTATGGGCGTTGCCACGGCACGTGCAGAAACTATTGAACAGGCACGTGAACTGGCCCTCCAGGTCGCCAACCAAGTTAGCGTCAACCAAAACTAAGCTGAAATACCAACGGACGACTGTACATGATCAACACCCATCCACTGCTGAATTACGCTAAAAGCAACCATGACATTAAAGCCATCAATCAATGGCGCAGTGATGTCGAAAATCAGCTTCAGGAAAGTTTTGAAAATGGACAGTCGATTCGGGATATTATTCTGGCGCGTTCCAACCTGATTGATGAAGCATTGCAGTTTCTCTGGCAGCATGCCGAACTGGATCAAACTGATTTGGCCCTGTTTGCAGTCGGAGGCTATGGCCGTCGTGAAATGCTGCCTTATTCTGATGTCGACATCATGATCTTGTCAGAAGACGAGATTAACCCGGAACAGGAACAACTGATTTCTACATTCATTTCATCGCTTTGGGACGTGGGGAATTTCAAACCCGGTATCAGTGTCCGCACCATCAATGAATGTGTCAATCAGGCCAGCAGTGATCTGACCGTCGCCACCACCCTGATCGAAGCCCGCCTGATTATTGGCAATGAAAACCTGTGCAAATGGCCACGTCGCATCGTGTCACGTACCTGGACCGACAAAACCTTTTTTGATGCCAAGATGGATGAGCAGCATAAACGCTATGCTCAGCACAACAATACCGAAAGCAATCTGGAACCGGATATTAAAAATGCGCCGGGCGGTATTCGTGACATCAACCAGATTGGATGGATTGCCAAACGGCATTTCCGCGTCAATCGCATTTACGATCTGGTGCACCTCGGTTTTATTTCAGAATTTGAACTCGGTGTGCTCGAGGAAGCAGAGAGTTTTCTCTGGGAAATCCGTCATCACCTGCACCGCCTGACCAAGCGCGATGAAAACCGCTTACTGTTCGATTATCAGCGCGACATTGCAGCCAAATTTGGCTATGTACGTGAAGAGGCGCATCATCCGAACTATCCAATTGAACAGTTCATGAAGCGCTATTACCGCAGTGCGCAGCAAGTGTCTACACTGAACGAAATGCTGCTGGCCTATTTTAATGAATCGGTCATTACGCCACGTTTACCGCAATATGAACGCCAGATCGAAGAAATCAACCAGAACTTTAAACTGGTCGATGGCAAACTGGCTGTGCAACATCATAAGATTTTCTCGGAAAATCCAAGCGCAATTCTGGAAATTTTCTATCTGCTGGCCAATCGTCCTGAAATCGAAGGCATTCGTGCGCGTACCTTACGCCTGCTGACCTTGGCTGGAAAACGTATTGATCAGGATTTCCGTGATAATCCGGTGCATCAGGCACTGTTTATGGCGATTATCCGTTCACCGCATCGACTCTATGACACCATGGTCGCGATGAAGCGTTATGGTGTGCTTGGAAATTACATTCCGGCCTTTGGACAAATTCTGGGACTAATGCAATATGACCTGTTCCATATCTATACGGTCGATGCGCATACCTTATTGCTACTGCGGAACTTAAACCGCTTTAAAGAACCTGAATTTGCCAAGGAATTTCCGGTGGTCAGTTCAGTGTTTCAGCGTCTGACCCGTCGTGACATCGTCTATCTGGCAGCAATTTTCCATGATATTGCTAAAGGTCGTGGCGGTGACCACAGTGAACTCGGTGCCAGCGATGCGATTAAATTCTGCCGTAGCCATGGCTTTACTGAACGCGAAAGCAATCTGGTGGCCTGGCTGATCCAAAATCATCTGATGATGTCGGTGACTGCCCAGAAAAAAGATATTTCCGATCCGGATGTGGTCAAAGAATTCGCCGAAAAAATGGGTGACATGGAACATCTGGATTATCTGTACACCCTGACAGTCGCCGATATTAACGCCACCAATCCGAAGCTGTGGAATACCTGGCGCGCTTCGCTGATGCGTCAACTATATACTCAGGCACGTGACGTAATCCGTTCTGGTCTGGGCCGTCCGGTTGATTATCAAATGCTGATTGAAGATACTAAATTTGCAGCCAGTGAACTTCTGGTTCAGGACTTCTCACTGGATGAGGTAGAAAAAGTCTGGCAGGAACTTGGTGATGACTATTTCCTCAAAGAAACAGCAGATGAAATTGCCTGGCATACCCGTGCCATTTTACAACACGGCGATAATCCTGCTCCACTGGTGCTGATGCGGGCGCACCGTAAATATGCGCAGGATGCGGTACAGATCTTTATTTATACGCAGGATCAACCCAACCTGTTTGCCACCACCGTGGCTATTCTGGATCGTATGAATCTGGATGTACAAGACGCACGGATTATTACAGCGACTAAAGCCTTCAGTCTGGATACCTATGTGGTACTGGACCGTTTTGGTACCTTATTGACCGATCCGGAACGCGAAGCCACAGTGATTGAAGCCCTAAAAGATGCCTTGAGTCATTCAGATGAATATCCTGGCTTGATGCAGCGCCGGATTCCACGTCAATTACGTCATTTCGATATTGAAAATACAGTCGATATCAGTATCAATCCTGCCTTGAATCAGAATATGGTTGAAATTGCCACTCTCGATCATCCTGGTTTACTTGCCAAAATCGGTGGTTTATTTATGATGCAAGGCCTGGATATCCACTCTGCCAAAATTGCCACACTTGGCGAACGTGCCGAAGATATTTTCTTTGTCACCAAAAAAGATGGCAACCCTATGACACCTGGAGAATCTGCCGAATTTGCAGCTGCACTTAAAACTGCGCTGGATGAAGCTTCTCATCAGGTTTGTAGTCAACACTCACATTAAAACGCGGTTACTTATTCATGAACTCTAGCTTGTCTCTACTGCATCCTTATCCGTTTGAAAAGTTAAATCAGCTTTTTGCGGATATCCAGCCTGCAAATATGCCCTTAATTCCCCTGTCGATTGGCGAACCAAAGCATCCTGCACCGGAGTTTGTGAAACAAGCGATTATTGATAACTTTAAACATTTATCGACTTATCCAAACAGTAAAGGCCTGCCGGAGCTACGTGAAAGTATCGCCCAATGGCTGACGCGCCGTTTTCAGCTAAATAGCATCAGGGCAGACAGCAATATCCTGCCTGTTTCTGGTACGCGTGAAGCGATTTTCTCGTTTGTACAGGCTTTGGTGAATCGTGAAGATGCACCTTATGTGGTAATGCCGAATCCATTTTATCAGATTTATGAAGGTGCAACGCTGCTCGCAGGTGCCAAACCTTATTTCATCAACTGTACTGAGGAAAATAACTACCTTGGTGATTTTGATGCGGTTCCGGCAGAAGTCTGGGAAAAAACGGCATTGCTATTTGTCTGCACCCCGGGCAATCCAACCGGTGCAGTGCTATCCAAAGAACAGTTTAAAAAACTGATTGCCCTGTCGAATCAATACAACTTTGTGATTGCTTCAGACGAATGCTATTCGGAACTGTGGTTTGACCAAGCACCCGTAGGTTTACTGGAAGTTTGTGCTGAAATTGGCCGGGATGACTATAAAAACTGTGTGGTGTTCCATTCACTGTCTAAACGCTCTAACCTTCCGGGCATGCGTTCAGGTTTTGTTGCCGGTGATGCCAGCCTGTTAAAACCTTATTTGCAATACCGTACTTACCACGGCGCAGCGATGCCGGTTCAGCACCAGTTAGCTTCAATTGCTGCCTGGGATGATGAAGCACATGTGGAAGAAAACCGGGTGCAATACCGTGCCAAGTTTGATTTATTCCAGAAAGAACTTGGTCATCTGCTGCCACTCAAAAAACCGGATGCAGGTTTCTATTACTGGTTAAAAGTCGACAATGATGAAGCCTTTGCCAAACGTTTGATGGAAGAAGCACATATTAAAGTTCTTCCGGGTCGTTATTTATCCCGCGATACGGAACAAGGTAATCCGGGTGAAAATCATGTGCGTTTAGCACTCGTAGCCGATCTGGCGCAATGTGAAGAAGTCATTCAACGCCTTAAAGCCATTCTCTAAGTTTAAGTCATCACTAAAAAACCCACTTTAGATAAGTGGGTTTTTTAATTAACATTAGATGAGCTCTATTTTTATTTCATACTGAGAAAATAACGTTGAGTCTTACAACACTTTGGCAATTTCATCCTCAAGATCTTCAGGCTTGGTGGTCGGAGCAAAACGGTTCAATACCTTGCCATCACGCCCGATCAGGAACTTGGTAAAATTCCATTTAATTCCATTGCCTAAAATACCTTTGGAATTATTAGTTAAATATCGAAAAATGGCGTGCGCTTCAGGGCCTTTGACATCCACCTTGGAAAACATCGGGAAAGATACGCCGTAATTTTTCTGACAAAATTCACCAATCTGTTCATTGGAACCTGGATCTTGACCACCAAACTGGTTACATGGAAATCCCAAAATTTCCAGACCTTGATCTTTATATTTTTCGTAAAGTTTTTCTAATCCTGAAAACTGGGGGGTAAAACCACACTTACTCGCTGTATTGACGATCAAAAGTACCTTGCCTTCATAATCTGCAAGTGGCTTGCTTTTGCCATCTAACAATTCAGCTTCGAACTGATAAATGTTAGTCATGGATAGGTTTCCTCATCATTTTTTTCTTGTGTTTCTAAGTCCAAAGAAGCCGAGTTGACACAATAACGTAAGCCCGTCGGTTCTGGGCCATCCGGGAAAACATGCCCTAAATGTGCGTCACAATGATGACAAACAATCTCAGTTCTGACCATTCCGTGTGAAGTATCAGGTAATTCTTCTACCACCGAACTGCTGACGGGACGGTAGAAACTTGGCCAGCCACAGCCGCTATCATACTTGGTCTCAGACGAGAACAGTGGCGTGCCGCAGCAACGGCATACATAAGTGCCATCTTGCTTGGTATTCCAGTATTTTCCAGTAAATGCCGGCTCGGTTCCCTTCTCGCGCGTAATGCGAAACTCCTCAGGTGATAACTCTCTTTGCCATTCCCGGTCTGATTTATTGAGTTTTCCCATGATCACATACCTTTTTATCTTGCTATTTAAAATAGGATAATCCTATATTTACGTGATTCATTTTAAAAATTCTAGTCTTTATTCAACATTTTACAAAAGACATATAATGCCCAAAAAAGCAAAAAGAAAGCAAATATAAAAATAAAAGTAAGCAATTTTTACATTAAATGTTTTTTAGTGAGCAAATTTAATGGTATTCTTAGCTCTAAATTTGCTCAGGATTAAAAAATGTCGCAAAAAAAGAGCGTAATTTTTAAAAATCTGCTGCCTGTCATCAAACAATATCAGCAGCTTGGATTTACGCATGAAAAAATTGTTGCACTACTTCGAGATGAACATGATCTCGATCTAGTCACAACTGAGACATTTAAAAGTTATTTATATCGTTATGCAAAAGTGACCTCCACTCCTTCCGAGAACATCAAAATGCCGAACACTTTCCAAACCCCTCGCGAGATCAAGAAATCATCTAAGCTCGAGCATGTATGCTACGACATCCGCGGACCTGTGTTACGAGCGGCCATCGAGATGGAAGAAGCCGGTCACAAAATTATCAAATTAAATATTGGCAATCCTGCCCCATTCGGTTTTGAAGCGCCGCAGGAAATTATCAACGATGTGGCTTTAAACCTGCCGAATGCGATTGGCTACACGGATTCCAAAGGGATTTTCCCGGCGCGTAAGGCGATCTGTCAGTATTATCAGCAAAAAGGCATTCTAGATATGCACGTCAATGACGTCTATATCGGTAATGGTGTGTCTGAACTGATCGTGATGGCCATGCAGGGTCTGCTGGATGATGGCGATGAAATGCTGATTCCAATGCCAGATTATCCACTCTGGACGGCGGCAGTGAATCTATCTGGCGGTACAGCGATTCACTATAAATGTGATGAAGAAAATCACTGGTATCCAGATATTGCTGATATGGAAAGCAAAATCACGCCAAATACCCGTGGTATTGTGATTATTAACCCGAATAACCCGACCGGTTCGGTTTACCCACGTCATGTGTTGCAGCAAATCGTCGACTTGGCCAAGAAATATGACCTGATTTTATTTGCTGACGAAATCTACGACAAAATTATTTACGATGGAATCGAGCATGTTGCTGTAGCAGCTCTGGCTGGCGATCAGCTTTGTGTCTCGTTTAACGGTTTATCTAAAGCCTATCGTATTGCTGGTTTCCGTTCCGGCTGGATGGCCATTACCGGCGATAAAGCACGTGCAGCAGACTATATCGAAGGTCTGGATATGCTGGCGTCGATGCGTCTGTGTGCCAACCATCAGGCACAATATGCGATTCAGACCGCACTGGGCGGTTATCAGTCAATTAACGACCTGATTCGTCCGGGCGGGCGTTTATATGAACAGCGCAACATTGCCTGGGAAATGCTGAACGAGATTCCAGGTGTGTCTTGTGTCAAACCTGAAGGTGCGATGTACTGCTTCCCGAAACTGGATCCGAATGTGTATCCAATCCAAGACGATGAAAAGCTAATGCTGGATTTGTTACGTGCCGAGAAAGTGCTTCTGGTTCAAGGTACAGGCTTTAACTGGCCGACACCGGATCATTTCCGTGTAGTATTCCTGCCGGCTGAAAATGAACTGCGTGAAGCTATTACGCGTGTTGGCCGTTTCCTAGCCAAGATGCGTTAATTCTTGAAATAGACAATATAAAAACCGCGTTGATACGCGGTTTTTTATTTCTCTGAGAAAATTCAGGCTTTTGACTGATGAAATTTTAAAAATCATACCGGTTTCTTTGAGCAAATTTCTGCACTCAATGGTTTCTTCTCCGACAATTTCCCCTAAATCATGAAGATTCATGTTATTTTTTGACCAAATATAAAATTCTATGAGTACACGGATGTCCTCAAACACAATGAAGCTCAGCCTTTTTCTCTGCCTTAGTATGTGCTTGGGCATTGGCATCCTTCGCTTTTCTTATACCGCACTGTTACCTGGCACACGCGAAGCCTTTGGCTGGAGTACAGATTTTGCCAGCCTTTTGGGCAGTGCCAATTTGCTGGGTTATTTAATCGGTGCATTTACCGCGATGCGCTTGCCTCAAGACCGCAGTATGAGCACTTATATTCAAATTTCAGCCTTTGCCGGTATGTTCAGCCTGATGTGCTGTGCATTTTCTGGTTTCTCTGAAGCGTGGTATATCGCTTGGCGGGTTATTTCCGGGATCAGCGGTGGACTGATGATGATCTTATCGCCGAGTGTGGTTGCACAGTGCTGTGAACTTCAAGACCGTCTTAAAATCAACTTTATTGGTTTTAGCGGAATTGGACTAGGCGTTTTAATTGCGACCCTGTTTCTGCCTTATCTGGATCAAATTTCCATACAGACGGCCTGGCTAATCTTATGTGGTTTTGCTTTGCTTATCTGTATCGTTTTAAGTTTACTGATTCAGAAATTTAAGCCGTATTTGTCCGCACAAGCCCCTTCGGTTATCTCTACTCTATCTTTGAATAGCGTCTTTTATAGTTTACTTACAGTTTATGCTTGTAGTGCTTTCGCCTATATACCCCATTCACTCTTCTGGATTGATTATTTAAGCCAGCAGTTGGGATTGAGCTTGTTCTGGATTAATTTCAACTGGATTCTGTATGGACTCGGCAGTGCCCTGGGTGCCTTGAGTGCTTATGCACTGGCCAGGAAATGGGGTAATTTTGTTGCACTGAAAATTCTTTATAGCCTTTATATTATGGCTATTTTTATTGCGACTCTAGATGCCAGTCCATTGCTCACTTTTAACTCTTCCTTTTTCACTGGGATGCTAAATCCGGCTGTGGTCTTCCTGACCTCCTATACCATTTTACAACTGTATGGACTGGCTTATAAAAAGCTCTGGAGTATTGCTACCTTGTGTTTTGCCTCGATTCAGCTGATCGGTGGACTCAGCTTTAGTGCGCTGCAATATTTTGGATTGAGCTATCATCAACAGTTCATACTGGCCACATTGGTTCTTTTATTAGGAACATTGCAATTGTTCTGGTACACACGTCCTGTCAGACTCAAATCTGAACAACAAACTCCGCCAATTTCTGCTCATGGAGAAGGAACTAAATAAGGATAAGGATTGGTTGCTCCTTGCCCACCTAAATAAATGCCATAATGTAAGTGCGGCGGGGTATTTTTGGCATTACCTGTATTACCCACATAAGCGATGACTTCACCTGCTTCCACCCAGTCGCCTTCCTGAATATGCTCTGCATAACCATCCAGATGTGCATAATAATGCTGGCTCATACTGGGACCTGTCACCCAGATAATTTTTCCACCCAGATTATTGGTGCCAATCCTACGCACAATCCCTTGGGTCGCGCTAAATACTGGCGTACCACGTTTGGCAAAAATATCCGTCCCTTCGTGTTTACGACCTGCACTACGCGCTGCTCCCCAAGTATCATTAATTTGGCCAACTCTGACGCCTTCAACCGGAATCTGTAGCGGAGCTTCTAACTTGGTTCTCTGTAATTGCCAATATAGATAAGGGCTTTTCCAACCTGCTGCTTCACCTGAAGGCGGTGGCTGACAGGCAGTTAGTAAAAAACCTATAGATAACAGTAAACTTATAATCCGAAGAAATTTCACCAATATTCGCATTAAATTAAATAGATGACTTTTATCTTAATCACAACCGCCTAATTTAAAGTCACAATCCTGTTATTTTTAGTGATGATTTTATATTAGCCTTCAAATAACAAAACCCTCAAATGAGGGTTTTGTTATTTCAGGTGGATAGGAGATTATCTACGTTTTTTAGCACGAGATGGTTTCGATGGTTGTTGCTGTTGTTGCTGTTGCTGCTCTTCATTCTGAGCATTGTCCTGCTTGTCTTTTTGTTGGACCTGCTTATGTCTCGCTTTAGCTTTAGCCATGATTTACTCCTTTGGAGAAACGTCTCTATATCACTGGAAGTTCCATTCATCACTCTAACGTTTATACAAAATAAGCCAATCGCTGAGCTGTTTCCAAATACGTCAATGTAATACAGTGTTTACTAAGTTATTCAGCTTAGAACGAATCATTTCTAGGCTCATTACACTTCTTACATGATCTTGCAGCCTGATACTTATTTTAACGTTTAACCTTAAACCGTTCAGCCTTTGCTTCCCAATAAAGTGATAAAAAAACCCGCCGTAATTGCGGGTTTTTTTATTCATAAATTGCATCGCAATTTCAGGCATCCATATTAGCAATGATCGCTTCACCAAACTCGGAACAACGCAGCAAGGTGGCCCCTGGCATTAAGCGCTCAAAATCGTAGGTCACCGTTTTTGCCGCAATCGCACCCGAAATCCCCTTGATGATCAGGTCGGCAGCTTCTATCCAGCCCATATCACGCAGCATCATTTCTGCTGACAGAATAATCGAACCTGGATTCACTTTATCCTGCCCGGCATATTTAGGCGCTGTACCGTGGGTTGCTTCATAAACTGCAATCGAACCGCCAATATTGGCACCTGGTGCAATTCCGATCCCACCGACTTCCGCAGCCAGCGCATCAGAAATATAGTCACCATTTAAGTTGAGTGTAGCAATCACAGAATATTCTGCTGGACGCATCAGGATTTGCTGCAAGAAGGCATCTGCAATGACATCTTTAATAATAATATTTTTACCCGTTCTTGGATTTTTGATTTTAACCCACGGGCCACCATCTAAAAGTTCACCGCCGAAACGTTCCAATGCGACCTCATAGCCCCACTCTTTAAACGCCCCTTCGGTATATTTCATGATATTGCCTTTGTGTACCAAAGTCACACTAGGCTTGTCATTTTCGATGGCGAACTGAATCGCTTTACGCACCAGACGCTGGCTACCTTCTTTGGAGACAGGTTTGATTCCGATTCCACAATTGTCTTCAAAGCGGATATTGGTTACACCCATTTCTTCTTTCAGAAACTTGATAACTTTTTTCGCTTCCGGAGAATCTGCTTTCCATTCAATACCGGCATAAATATCTTCTGAATTCTCACGGAAAATCACCATGTCGGTCAGTTCCGGATTATGTACTGGCGAAGGTACCCCTTCAAACCAGCGCACCGGACGTACACAGACATATAAATCCAGTTCCTGACGTAAAGCCACATTCAAGGAACGAATACCACCACCGACTGGCGTGGTCAGTGGACCTTTAATCGATATCACATAATCGCGCAGTGCTTCGAGAGTTTCTTCAGGCATATAGGTGCCGTAAATTTTGTCAGCTTTTTCACCGCAGTAGACTTCCATCCATTCGATGGAACGCTTCCCGGCGTATGCTTTTTGCACAGCAGCATCTACCACAGTTCGCATTGTTGGTGTAATATCTGCACCAATTCCATCCCCTTCGATAAATGGGATAATTGGATTATTTGGTACGTTGAGTGACAGGTCTGCATTAACGGTAATTTTGGTACCATCCACAGGTACTACGATTTTTTGATATCCCATTATTAGTATTCTCCCGGATGCCGCTGACAAATCTAAAATAATTGCCAATTAGGCAATACTTTCAACTGTTCTTAACGCATAATATTCTAATCCAGATTTGTTGTTTTTGAGATTTATACGGGAAATAACTAAATTTCCCTTTTAAATAAACCTCTACATTTTTTAAATTAATGTAATTATAGAAGTTATTTCCTATGAAAATCGTCATTCTAAACAAACCTTATGACGTCCTCTCCCAATTCCGTGCGGATGAAAAGCACCCAACCATGGCTGATTTTGTCAACGACAAAGATTTACGTCTTGCTGGCCGTTTGGACATGGACTCAGAAGGTCTGGTTTTCCTCACCGATCACGGTGGTCTCAACCAATATATCACCAATCCTGCCAATAAAAAGTTTAAAACTTATATGGTGCAAGTTGAAGGTGATGTGACCGAAGAAGCACTAGAACAGCTTCGTAAAGGCGTTGAACTGAAAGATGGCATGACGCTTCCTGCACGTGCTGAAAAAGTATCTGAACCTGAATGGTTATGGGAGCGTAATCCTCCTGTACGTTTCCGTGCCTCTGTTCCAACGTCTTGGGTTGAGATTTCGATCTGTGAAGGTCGTAACCGTCAGGTTCGTCGTATGACATCTGCTGTCGGCTTCCCTACACTGCGTTTGATCCGTACCAAAATTGGTGAGATTGATTTGGTTCGTATGGGATTGCAACCGGGCGAAACCAGAGAAATTGAACCCTTACTTTATCCAGACTTTCAGAATGTTCCTGCGGAAGAACCATACCGTTCACGCTCTTATGTTAAAAAGCCGGGTGGTACGGGTGGTAAGCCAATGGTTCGTAAAAATAAAGATGGTTCTGTGAAAAAGTCTGGCACCAAACGTATCTGGCAAATGGATGAAAGTGAAAAGCCGCGTCGTAAGACCAATGGCACAACTCGTCCAAATACCAAAGCACCACGTGGTCGTGGCCGGGGTCGTGGTTAAAGCTCAGCCTATTCATCAGGTAGTGACAGGCTAAATACCACGCCAGACGGCGTATTTTCTACAGTTGCTCCCCCCTGATGGAGCTGCATAATCGACTGCACAATGGCAAGGCCCAGACCACCCGTCTGGGCTTTTTCATGTCGGCTGTCATCTATCTGATAAAAACGCTCAAATAAATGCGGATGATGCTCATCTGCAATCCATACCTCTGGCGTCAGCACCGATATTTTAATGCTATGGTTCAGTCGCTGTGCCGACACACTAATCTCACTCCCCGGCTGACCATAAGTAATGGCATTGCTGATCAGATTGGCAACTGCGCGCTGTAATAATGCGGTGCTGGCAGTCAGACTTAAATCTGATGGAACATTAATTTTTAAATGCATCTGCTTTTCTTCAGCCAGAAAACTGAAGTACTCAAGTAATTCTTGCAGCATCTCATTCAGATTGAAATGCTGTTTTTCAACCGTAAATCCACCATGCTCTACCCGCGCGATAAACAGCATGCTTTCAATCATCTGGCTTAGACGTTCATATTCTTCTAGGTTGGAATAGAGCAGATTTTCCAGTTCAGCAGGCTCGCGCGGCCGCGATAACAGAATCTGTGTCTGCCCGATTAGATTGTTTAATGGCGTGCGAAGTTCGTGCGAAATGTCCTCAGAAAAACGTGCCAACTGCTGATATGCAGACTGAATATTACCGAGCATATCGTTCATGGCCTGACTCAGCTCTTGCACCTCAAGCGTATTACTCTGAACATCAATGTGCTGATTGGGCTGCTGAATATTGACCTGTGCTGTCGCCAGCATCAGCTGACGCATTGACTTGAGAATATAGCGTCCAGCCAGCCAGGCCATAAAGGTCGAGAGCAATATACCAAGCAGACTATAGAGCACCAGTTTTGATAAATAGGTTGCCAGTGCCCTTTGTCCTTCTGCCAACTGTTTACCCGCTACCAGCTGGTAGCTGCGACCATCAAACTGCACCTGTTTAAAAGCCAGACGTGTTGAAGGATGTTCAGCCTGATTATTCTGAAACTGTAATTTGGAAGAATAATGCAATGCCGGAATATGAACCTGCAAAGGATTGATTTCGATCAGACGACTATTCTGATGCTGCAGCAGCAGTAAATTATCTTCCTGTCCCAGCATATTTTCATATAATTTGGGATGCTGGACCAGAAGTTTGAAACTCTGGGCATCTTCAAGAAAAATCTCAATCCGGGAAATACGCGCAGCCAGCGCCTGATCCTGCTGGGTCTGAATCATCTGTTGCATATTTTGATAAGACAGCAACGCCACACTCAGAAACACCACGCAAGACACCAGTGCAAATGCAATACTCAATCGTGTTGCCAACGGCAATAACACAGGGTTATTCATGGATATTCATCTAGCTTATAACCCATGCCACGTACGGTATGGATCAGTTTTGGCGTGTAATGATCATCAATTTTGCTACGCAGCCTGCGAATAGCCACATCGACCACATTAGTATCAGTATTAAAATTGATATTCCAGACCATTGACGCAATCTGGCTCCGGGTCATCACCTGTCCCTGATGTTCCATTAACAATTGCAACAGCGCAAATTCTTTCTGGCTCAAGTCGATCTTTTGCCCATTACGGTAAACCTCATGCTTTAAGCGGTTCAATACCAGATCTGAAACCTGATAGGCCTCCTGCTCCAGACGCGGCACACGGCGCAACAGACTTTTAATTCGGGCCAGTAATTCAATATAGGAAAAAGGCTTGGTCAGATAATCATCAGCACCAAGCTCCAGTCCTTTCACCCGATCTAGCACATGATCACGTGCAGTGAGCATTAATACTGGAATCTGGCTAAAAGTTCGCAGGGTATGTAATACCTGCCAGCCGTCCAGGTCCGGCAGCATCACATCAAGCAGCACCAGATCAAAAGACTGTTGCTGCAAACACGATAATGCTCGCACGCCATTTTCTGCGATGGTCGTACTATAACCTGACTCATTCAGTCCTTTTGCCAGATATTCAGCAATCTTGACTTCATCTTCTACAATTAAAATATGCATGTCAGTAGTTTAGCTGTTTTTAGCTAGTTCTAGATTACAAATTGGTAATCTGATTGTCATGCTGTACTGGCGGATTTTTTTCTAAGATAGCCCCAGTAGCCAATTGCATGAAAGATAACCATGAAAATTTCAATCGCCAACACAAGCATGGCCTTGCTCAGCAGCGTATTACTACTCAGCTCACTGGCGCATGCAGAATTTAAAACGGCGCCAGTCATGTCGCTAGAAGTGGCAAAGCTCATGGCCAGCAACGTCATGCTTGCTTGCCAGAAACAGGCCAAGCCGGCGGCAGTCGTTATTCTGGATCAAGGTGGCAACCTGCTGGCCAGCCAGCGCCATGAATCTGTCGGCATTCACAACCTGATTGCAGCGGAACGGAAAGCTTTCACCGCGTATTCAACTAAAACCAGCACACTGGATTTTATGCGCAATGCCCAGAAAAATCCGGATGCACAGAATCTGAATAGCTTGCCTGAATTGCTATTACTGGGTGGTGGTGTCTCTGTCATTTACCAAAACCAGATTGTAGGCGCAGTAGGCGTCGCAGGTGCGGGCGGTTCAGTACAGGATCATCAATGTGCCAATAGCGGCATTCAAACCACCTTAAAGCAGCTTTGATATCTTTTAATTAGTAATTTTTTATTCCTTTGATTAAACATTATTCCGTCATTCCAACGAGGAACACAACATGAAAAAAATCTTAATCGCGACTCTTGCCACTACTGCAGCAACTCTTTCTTTTGCCCAGAACCCGCTGAGTGTACACGTGCTGAATCTGGAAAATGGCTTGCCTTCTCCAAATGTAGAAGTGACGCTGGAAACACAGAAAAATGGCAAATGGGTACAGCTTTCACAAGCAAGGACTAATCCTCAGGGTCGTATCACAGCACTATACCCAGAGAATAAAACCTTTGATAAAGGAACCTACAAAGTGACTTTTAAAACCGGTGACTGGTTTAAAACCCAAAAGCAAAACAGCTTTTTCCCAGAAGTACCGGTGATTTTTGAAGTAGATGGCTCAGTCAATCACTATCATATCCCGCTGCTATTAAGCCCCTATGGTTATTCAACCTATCGCGGCAACTAAGCTCTCCCACTTAAGGCCCACCCTCTTTGGGCCTTCTTTTTTTTCTTGTTATTCTTTTATTGAAATGCCATTTACGATTCATATTTAATGAGCTAAAAAATAAAATGTATTCAAAAAAGGAGCTTTACATTGGATCAGCAAGCTAACCAGATGTTTAATCAGGACCAAGAGGTCTTTGCGATACATTGACTGCTATAGCAAAACGCAAAGCCAATAATGGTCGTACTAGCATTTTATGAATTCAAATGAGGAATCAGCATCATTAAATCGCAGCTAAATTCAATGGAACTTCCTGACCGCTCATCAAATAAATATCATGTTGATATTTAGTCAATAAAAAAACCGATGCCTAAGCATCGGTTTTAAAGTTTGAAATTGAATTAAGCTTTAAGCCACTTTTCAGCTTTGGCCTGATCTTCAACTTTCAATTCAACTTCGGTCAGTTCAGAACCCGCAGCTTGAACCTCGAAGGTCATCAACTCATCACGACGGAATGCATACACTGTAAAAGTACCTTGCTGTTTTGCATAGCTTTCAACAAGCTTAGTCGTTGCCTTTAAACCATCAATTGCAATAATGACATCATTGGCAGAAAGGCCAGCGAGCACAGCAGCACCCTCACGACGCGCAGATTGAACCAGCACACCTTCCGGCTTATCTGCCAGTTTTAAACCGAATGGCAAAGACTTGTCATTTTTCAGGCTATAAGCCATACCAAACTCAGGGAAAAGCTGATCCAATGGTAATTCGTCTTTGGTATTGATCAAGTGATTGATCTGTTCTGACCAATCATCTCCTGTCAGTTCTTTACACAATTCAAAGATTGTCCGCTCATGCACCTGAACACCCTTCTGGGCATTTTCATACAAACGGCGCATCACGGCATCCAGACTTGAACCACGTAAATGCAGACCCAAATCCAGGCACAATGCAACTAAACAGCCTTTGTTATAATAGCTGGTACCCGCATTATTCGAGTTTTCATCCTGACGATAGAATTTCACCCAGGCATCAAAACTGGATTCAGAGACTGACTGAATCGCACGTCCCGGATTTTGCAAATAGCGGTCAATCTGTGCTTTTAACAAAGTAATATATGATTCCTGATTAATCACGCCGCTGCGTAGCAAGATCAAATCATCGTAATAAGAGGTGAAACCTTCAAAGATCCACAACAAAGAAGTATAGCCTTCTCTGTTTAAATCATAATTGACGAAGTTTTCAGGGCGAATGAATTTCACCAACCATGAATGGAAATATTCATGGCTACATAAGCCCAGGAAACGCTGATAATCTTTAGATGGCTCTTCTGGCTCATTGGCTTTCGGCAAGTCATCACGCGGTGAAATCAGGCTGGTCGAGTTCGGATGCTCCAGACCGCCATAGCTATTACCGGTTGCCATAGTCATAAAGGTATAGTCTGTAAACGGCGCCGAACCAAACATTGAAATTTCTGTGGCACAGATTTTTTCAATGTCCTGCTGCATACGCGCCGCATTCATCGCGTGTTTGCCTGACACCACAAACTCATGCGGAATACCATTTGCTTCAAAACTGAAACGGGTTTGTTCTGCTAGCTCAAATGGCGCATCAATCAGTTCGGCATAGTTTTTAGCTTTCAGCGTGAAACGGCCTCTGACCAGACTTTTGGCTTTCATGCCGCTTGCCAGCTGAAAATGCTTTAATTCATCTGGCAGGAAGATTTCCAGTTCAATTTCTTTATTTTCCTGACCTTCTAGCCCTAAACATGCACAAGCGGGATTCACATAGAGACGATTTTGATCCACATATGCACCACGAACGGACAGATCATAGGCATACACATCATATTCCACCGTAATCAGCTCATGATCAGTATTGAATAAACGCCATTTGTTCTTTTCAAATTTCTGGATCTGTAACTGGCGCCCATCTTCATCATAGGCTTTAACTGCTTCAATGTGCTTGGAAAATTCCCGGATCAGATAACTTCCCGGAATCCAGGTCGGCAATGACAAGACTTGGGTCGGATCAGCAAGAAAGCGAACAGTCACGTGAATAAGATGCTGACGATAATCGTCAAATTCAATTTGATAATGCAACATAATGAACGATATAAAATTAAAATAAATGAGATATAGCTTAGCTTAGCATTTTTTAAGCCAGTATGGTTTAGCTGTCTTATTTGTCTACATTTACGACTAGCTATCTGTATAAAAAAGGCATAGCATGCGTGAAAATTAAATCGTTCAACACCCAGCGGGTTATCAAGGAACACCATTGAAATACATCATCTCACTGATTGCGGTTTTCAGTTTATTTATTTCTGCATTTTCACATGCTGCCCTACTCAATATTGTGCCTGAAAGCGTTGAAGCTGAAGCCTGGACCATTCTGGATTCACAGTCTGGTCAAGTCATTGCAGAGCACAATGCCGACGTTCAGCGTGCTCCGGCTTCGCTGACCAAAATGATGGTGGCTTATATTGCCTTAAAGGAAATTGAGGCCGGAAAATTAAATAAAAATGAAGTTTTAACCGCGACCTCTGTGGTGAAAACTGTGATGTGGGATGAGTCACAAATGTACCTGAAAGAAGGTGATCAGATTTCAGTCGATCAGCTTCTGGCGGGCTTAATTATCATGTCTGCTAATGATGCCGCAGTCACGCTGGCTGAGAAAATTTCGGGTGGTATTCCGCAGTTTGTTGAACGTATGAATCAGGAAGCCAAAGCGCTGGGCATGCAGCATACCAATTTCCAGAATCCGGCCGGCATTACCATGCCTGAGCATTATTCGACTGCCGCCGATTTGGCCAGACTGTCTATGGCGGTGGTGAATGAAACTCCGGATTATCTGTATTATTCAAAGCAGCCAAGCTTTACCTACAATCAGCATTTTCATCGTGCGACCAACCGTGTGCTTCAGGTCGATCCTACAGTAGATGGTTTAAAAACCGGTTTTACCCGTGCAGCGGGCTATAATCTGGCGCTGACAGCCAATCGCGTCACCGCAGATTTTGAAATGCCAAATCGCCGTCTGATTGTGGTGGTGCTGGGTACTAAAAGTGCAGCAAAACGCGCTGAAGTATCACATAAGCTGATGAATCTGGCTTATACCTATACCCGCAATGAGGTAGCGATCAAAGATCAACAGCTACTGGCTGAATTGCCTGTGATCAAATCCACCTTAAAAATGTTTAAGGTACAAACCAAACAACCGCAGATCATTACCACTTCTTTATATGATCAGGGCTACAGTATTGACCTGAATCAGTTTGACCAGGCGCATCAGCGTGTCATGCTGAATACTGGTGATGGCGTTTTAAAAAGTATCGAGCCACTTCAGGAAACTCAGACTCATATCAATGTTGAAGTGAAGGCTTCTGAACTTATTGCGCCTTTGGCCACCATGATGCCTTTGGCCACCATTCAGGTTTATCAGAATAATCAGTTGATTCGCACCATTCAAATTGAAGATCATGTCGAAATTGAAGAAGCCAACCTGTTTCAGAAATTCTTTAGCTGGCTACAAGGCTTATTCGGTTTGTTTTCAGAAAATACGCCAAGCGTAAAACTTTATCCTCTGGATAGATAATAGCGCTACATCTCAAGTAGTTTCCCTTTAAGCTAGAAGATCTCCTCTCTGATCTTCTAGCAGATTTCTCCTATCAATCTTGCTCTCCCATTGCTTCCCTAAAGCAGCGACACTTACCTGCTCTCACAGAATTGCTACGTTTTGTAATTTGTATAACAATTTTAATCAAGACGCGTTTTAGCGCATGCCATAGTATATTTTCTCTCTATTTCTCTTATTTTTATTAAAAAAATAAACAGGTTAATCATATATGACAGCACATAAAATCGTGATTGTGGGTGGTGGTGCCGGTGGTCTGGAACTGGCGACTCAGCTGGGTGAGAGCTTGGGTAAAAGCGGTAAAGCGCAGATTGTTCTGGTCGATCAAAAACTGACGCACATCTGGAAACCGCTGCTGCATGAAGTGGCCGCAGGCACCTTAAATCCACATGAAGAAGAAACCAATTATTTTGCCCATTCAGCCGCACATCATTATGAATTTGTCTTGGGGACATTTACCGGTCTGGATCGTGAAGCGAAACAGATTGTGGTAGAAACAGAATATTTCTCCAAAAAAGCCCAAGCCAAGAAGAACCAGCGCATCGACTATGACACCCTGGTACTGGCCTTGGGTTCTACCTCGAATGACTTTAATACCGAAGGCGTCAAACAGTTCTGTCATTTTCTCGACAGCCGTCCACAAGCTGATATCTTTCAGCAGGATCTGTTGCATCTCTACTTGAATGCTCAACATGAAGCTTCGAGCCGTGAACTGAATATCGCGATTATTGGCGCCGGTGCGACTGGAGTAGAATTGGCTGCCGAGTTGGTGGAGGCCAAACACAATTTCTTTAAATATGGCTTAAACAAGGTCGATCCAAATAAAGTCAAAATTACCTTAATTGAAGCGGCGGATCGTATTTTGACTGCGCTCTCGCCGAAAGTTGCTGAACATACCATGCAACAGCTGGAAAAATTCGGTATTGAAGTCCTTACCAGTCATCGTGTGGCCAAGGTAGATGAAGACAAAATTTATTTTGCAGATGGCTCAAGTCTGGATGCCGAGATTAAAGTCTGGGCCGCAGGTATCAAAGCACCTGAAGTCTTGGCACAACTGCAAGATATGGAAAAGGACAATATTCACCGCTTGAAAGTCTTCTCCACCCTGCAAACCAAATCTGATCCAGACATTTTTGCTTTTGGTGATTGTGCTCACTGCCAGCCTGCTGCAGATGAACCGGTCTTGGGTCCACGCGCACAAGTGGCTAGCCAACAGGCCAATTTCCTGGCCAATGCCTTGAAAGCACGTGTCAATGAAGAAAGTTATTTACCGATGTTTAAATTTTCTGACAAAGGTTCACTGATTTCCTTAAGCCAGAATAAAGCCGTCGGCGAGTTGCTCGGTCAGGTCAATGTGCAAGGCTTTGTTGCCAAATCGATGTATGTTTCTTTATATCGAATTCATCAGGCGACCATTCATGGTTATGCGCATGCTGGCATTCTCACCGCAAAAGATTTTGTTACACGAAAAATTTCTCCAAAGCTGAAATTGCATTGAAATTCCAGAATTTGGCCCAATCAATGAAAAAATCGTCAACAAAATTGTCAAATTGCGTTTTTTTGCTAATTTTAGTCTACAAAAATGCAATTTCACTTTATGATGTACCCTTAAAAAATTGAATGGATCAATTAACATGACTGCTATTGCAAATAACCTCGTGGTTTCTTTCCACTACACATTGACTAACGCAGAGGGTGAAACTCTCGACCAATCTCAAGGTGAACCACTTGCCTATTTGCACGGTGCAGGTAACATCATCCCAGGTTTAGAAAATGCGTTAGAAGGCAAAACTGTAGGTGAAAAATTCACTGTAAACGTTCCTGCTGCTGAAGGTTATGGCGAATACAACCCTGACCTAGTTCAAGAAGTTCCTGCGCAAATGTTCCAAGGCGTAGACAACATTCAGGCAGGTATGCAGTTCCAAGCTCAAACTGATGACGGCGTGCAAATCGTAACTGTTAAAGCAGTTGAAGGCGACAATGTTGTTGTTGATGCTAACTTCCCACTTGCTGGTCAAGACCTGACTTTCGAAGTTGAAATCGTATCTGTTCGTGAAGCTTCTCAAGAAGAATTAGATCACGGCCACGTACACGGTGTAGGCGGTCACCAGCACTAAGATCTTCTGATCTTGAGTGAAAAAAGGCAAAGTCAGACTTTGCCTTTTTTATTGCCTGAAAATAGCCCGCAGAATATTAACCATCCAATTAGCTATAAAAAAAGCAGAGCCATTGCCCTGCCTTTTCAATCCGATCAAGATCTCCTTTCAGAGGATGATCACTGGATTATTTGTTTTGGTTATAAATCTGCATAGCTGCTGGTAACTGTTGACGCATTTGCCCAATACGCTGGCTATTCGATGGATGCGTAGAGAGGAAGGTTGCACCACTGCCGCCACCGAGTTTGTTCATTTTTTCCCACAAGGTAATGGCTGCATTTGGGTTATAACCTGCGCGCGCCATCAGCATTAAACCGCCTTGGTCAGCACGGCTTTCCAGATTACGCGAGTATGGCAAGCCAATCCCGATTTGACTACCCAATTGTGCGGCTGCAGCACCACCTTGACCCACACCTGCTGCATTTAAGCCAATACCCAAGGCCAGATCAGTCAGGGCCTGAGCACCGATTTTCTGCTTAGAATGCTCTTCTAAAGCATGCACCATTTCATGACCCATAATCGCTGCAATTTCAGCATCGGTCAGATTCAGTTTATTCACGATACCCGTATAGAATACAACCTTACCACCTGGCGCAACAAAGGCGTTAACCTGGTCAGATTTGAGCACAGCCAATTGCCACTGGAATGCCGTACCGGTTTGATTCATCTGGTTAGCAACCGGTTTCAAACGGTTAAATACATTATTAATCCGTTTATAGGTCGCTGAACTGGTATCCAGTTGACCTTTGTTCTTCGCATCATTGACCATGGCATTATAGCTTTGGCTCGCAGATGCATTTAAGGTCGCAGTATCTGCCCCTGCCATATCGGCAATGGTGGTACAACCTGATAATGTGACGACTGTAGCAGCCGCCATACTCAATAAAAGTTTATTCTTCATTATAATTTACTCCACCTTGGCTTAAGGGCAATTTACATTGTAAAAATTATAAGTGAAAGCGTTCAGCAGCTAAACGCTTAATTCATTCATCTTCTTATAAATTATGTAATTTTTAAGCCAAATACTGTATCGCCAACCAATAAATCAGACAAATAATATTGAGGCCTAAGTAAACCTGACTGAGCGGTTTGATTTTCTGTTCAAGCACTTCGTCTTTACGTTTGAAATATAAAAAAGCATTTTGCAATAAAATAATAGGCACTAATACACAGGCGATAATGACACTCAGACCAATCAGCGCCGCATAAATCACTTCGGGATTTTGGGTTTGCGCACGAATAATCATCATGGCAATTGTTGGCGCCCCGCCCATCGCGAATAACAATGAATAAAACATGGTCGCCGATATATTTTTTTGCATCCTGCAGCTCATTTTTCTTTCTTTATATACCGCTATGTTAAAGCACATCACGCTACATTACCGATGCAACTTTAGTCTTGAAATAGCTGCATAAATTCAGGATATAAAAAAACCCATCCGGAAATGGGTTTTTATCATTCAAGCTTTAATCAAATGAAGATTAAGCATCAAACGGGTGGCGAAGAACAATCGTTTCTTCACGGTCTGGACCTGTTGAAATGATGTCGATTGGACATTCAATCAATTGCTCAAGACGTTTTACATAGTTCAATGCAGCTTCTGGCAATTGATCCAGTGATTTCGCACCGAAAGTTGACTCAGACCAGCCTGGCATAGTTTCGTAAATCGGTTTTAAAGTTTCGAATGCAAGCGCATCAGAAGAACCGACACAACCAGAATCTGCAGCTTCATAACCCACACAGATTTTCACTTCTTCTAAACCGTCAAGAACGTCAAGTTTAGTCAGGCAAATACCAGAAAGTGAGTTTACGTCAACTGAACGGCGTAGGATTTCAGCATCGAACCAGCCACAACGACGTTGACGGCCAGTAGAGGCACCAAATTCATTACCAATCGTACCGAGGTGTTTACCAATCGCATCACCCGTGTCATTTGCAGCGTCATACACCAACTCAGTTGGGAATGGACCTGCACCTACACGCGTTGTGTACGCTTTAGTAATACCCAGTACATAGTCAAGGTGCAAAGGACCCAGACCTGAACCAGAGCTTACGCCACCAGCAGTGGTATTCGAAGAAGTCACATACGGATATGTACCGTGATCAACGTCAAGAAGTGAACCTTGCGCGCCTTCGAACATGATGTTGTCACCGTTTTTACGGTAGTTGTGCAATTCAGTAGTCACGTCCACAACCAGTGGCGCAACAACTTTACGCCATTCGTCGCAAAGTGCCAGCACGTCTTCCAGTTTAACTGCTTCAACACCGTAGTATTCAGTCAGCTGGAAGTTATGGTAGTCCAGAAGTTCAGTTAACTGAGCAGTCAGATGTTCACCACCACGTACCAGATCAGCAACACGTACTGCGCGACGCGCTACTTTGTCTTCGTATGCAGGACCGATACCACGACCTGTCGTACCAATCTTCGCATTACCACGTTTTTTCTCACGCGCCTGATCAAGTGCGATGTGGTTCGGAAGGATCAATGGACAGTTTGGAGAAATGCGTAAACGTTCTTTAACAGGAACGCCTTCTTTTTCAAGAATGTCCATCTCTTTGATGAGCGCTTCAGGAGAAAGAACAACACCGTTACCAATTAAGCACAATACGTTTTCACGTAAAATACCTGATGGAATGAGGTGTAAGACAGTTTTCTTACCACCAACCACAAGAGTGTGACCTGCGTTATGTCCGCCTTGATAACGAACTACCGCTGCCGCTTGATCTGTGAGCAGGTCGACGATTTTACCTTTACCTTCGTCGCCCCATTGGGTACCAAGTACCACAACATTCTTGCCCATAATAGCCTCATTACATCATGCTGTTAAAGTTGAAAGCCCCGCTCAGCGACATGAACACTGAGCCAAGCAGTTAAATCGTTTTGACTGTCCACTCACCATTCGCATTCACCAGCTGGTGCGTCGCATATGGAATCGAGTTTAAATCATCATTACCCAGTAACTGAATTACACTTAAGCCTTGTGCACGAATATTCTGAATTGCATTCAGAAGTTCTGCATCAGTGCCTTTAGGTGCAACCACGACCTGTACCGCATCAAACTGGCCTGCGCTTAAAGCATATAAGTCACAAGAGAAACCGGTTGCCGGACGCGCACGGCCAAAATGTTCACCAATGCCATCATAACGGCCACCTTGTGCCAGTGCAGCTGCACGGTTCGGTGCATAGACTGCATACATCAAGCCAGTATGATAATGGTATGAACGTAATTCAACCACATCAATCCCAATACTCAAGTTTGGCCAACGGGTTTGAACTTCGTCTTTGGTGGTTTGCAAGACATTAAAAGCCTGCGTAAATGCTGGATTTGCCAACACTTCAGCACTTAAATGCGCTTGTAATGCATCCAGGTCGCTGGCATAGCGTCCAAGTGCATAGAAATCCTGACCAAATTTGAGGTCTGCCGTGAATTCTTCTAATTCTGGCAAAGCCTTACGTTGATATAAGTCAGATAATTGCTGTTCAGCGACTTTATTTAAGCCGGCTTGAGCCACCAGACTGCGGAATAAACCTACATGACCTAAGTCCAGATGGATGCCATCTGCCAGACCTGTCTCCTGAATCAGACTGATCATCAAGTCGACCATTTCCACATCGGCATCGATGCTGTCTGAACCAAAGAGCTCCGCACCTAACTGTAGTGGCGCGCGCGAGGTATTAAAACCGCGAGGCTTGGTATGCAGAACGGTTCCTGCATAGCAGTAACGTGCCACACCTTCCACTGGATGTACATGCGCATCAATACGAGCCACTTGTGGTGTCATATCGGCACGCACACCAAGCAAACGGCCAGAAAGCTGATCGATCACTTTAAAAGTGGCTAAGTCTAAATCTTGATTCGATTCTGAGAGAGAAGATAGAGATTCGATGTATTCAATGAATGGCGTGTACACCAGCTGATAACCTCGAGATGCAAGGAAATCCAGTGATTTACGGCGCAGACTTTCAATAACTTGCGCTTGTTCTGGTAATACATCAGCTACACCATCAGGTAATAACCATGTCTCTGAAATGGGCATGTTGTAAACCTAAATTCTTGTCAGCGCGGAACGAATCCGCATAAAAAAATCGGGAGCACACCCGATTTCTCCTAGTCTAGCACGATAGTTTTGGCTGTGCATCGCAAATTTTATAATTTTCGCTACCTGATGAAATCAACAACAATTGTGTCAACTATCAGCGTTTTAATGCACATTTAAAACAAATAGCATGACAAAATCCGGCATTAAACCAAAGGCAATGCAGTCGTGCTTTTAACCGTTTGCAATGGAATTTCAGTTTTTACACTTTGAATGCAGGGAATTTGGGTTAAATGATGAATCTGAAATTTACGATAGGCATCCAGATCAGCCACCACAATTCTTAAAAAGAAATCACAATCGCCTGCCATTAACTGGCACTCGACCACCTCTGGCATTTCCTTGATCGCTTCGACAAATTGATCGACCACAGCAGCTTCTTGAGACTTGAGCCAGACGCGTGCAAACACGCTCATCGCCAAATTGACCTTTTGTGGATTCAGCAGTGCGACATATTGCTCAATCACGCCATCATCTTCCAGCTGTTTTACCCGTCTTAAACAGGGTGACGGTGACAAGCCAATTAATTGAGCCAGTTCATTATTTTGCAGTTTTCCATTCTTTTGCAGCTCATGCAAAATGCGTTTATCTATTTGATCCATGTCTATGCCTTGGCATTTAAAACCCCTTAAATTTAATTTAGCGCAATTTAATTTCAAATAAAACTCAAATATCTTTCACTACAACAGCAAATAGCCTGAATATCGCCATAAAATATGGTCTAGTTTTGCAGTACCCAGGTCATTTCCATGCTTTTGTTCAGACAAAGCACCGCAGCAATAGTTGCCCCTACCGATTTCAGTGAATTTCAACGTGGCATGAAAGATTCTATTCCCATGCTTTTAGGGATTATCCCCTTTGCATTAGTACTGGGTGCGACGGCAGTACAGAAGAATTTCAGCTTGCTCGAAGTGCCTTTACTGACAGGTTTGAACTTTGCCGGCGGTTCTGAATTTGCCATTCTGGAGGTCTGGAGCAGTCCACCAAATTTACTCATGCTGATGTTCATTGCCTTTCTGGTAAATAGCCGGCATCTGTTGATGGGCGCCAGTTTGGTGCCGTATTTAAAGCATCTTCCGAATCGTAAAGTTTTTCCGGCGCTGTTTTTTATGGTCGATGAGAGTTGGGCACTCGGTCTGGCTGATGCACAAAGGAAACAGGCGCAACTGGGTTATCGTGCTGCGTTTAGCATGCCTTATTATGCCGGCCTGTGTTTTTGCCTGTACTTGATGTGGGTCGGATTTACCACACTCGGCACCATGCTTGGACCTGTATTAGGCGATATCAACCGTTTTGGTTTCGATATGGCCTTTCCTGCTGTATTTCTGGTGTTACTGAGAACTATGTGGAAAGGTTTTGAGGCTGCCCGGCCATGGCTGGTCAGTTTAGTCTGTGCGGCTTTGGCTTATTTATATTTACCTGCGGGCTGGTATTTACCGGTTGGCGCCTTGTCTGGAATCGCTTCGGCATTTTTCCTGATTCAAGAGGATCAAACATGATCCAGATGAATACCTTGGTGGCTATTATTCTGATTGCTGCGACCACCTATTTAACCCGGATCTTGGGCTACGTCTTATTAAAAAATAAAACGCTGACACAGCGTCAGCGAAAAATTCTGGAAGTAGTCCCTGGCTGCGTGCTGATTTCAGTAATTGCACCCTATTTTGTTCGAGACCATCCTGCAGACCTGATCGCCTTGGCTTTAACGCTATTTGCCGCTACGCGTTTTGGATTATTACCAACCGTCGCCATCAGTATGGTTTCTGCCGCAGTTTTAAGAATTTTAATCGTCTAATACTCAAACAAAATCCCTTTAAATAATTTCTAAAGGGGTTTGGATTATTTCTGTGGATCGACCACTTTGGTCAGCAAACTGACCAGTTCGGCATTTTGCAATTCAACCTGCTGAAGTTTGGCTGTGGTCTGATCCAGCACTTCCTGCTGCACATGCATTTTTTTGGCTAGATCCTGCATAATTTCCAGGGTCTTTTTCAAATTTTCTTCCAGATGCACGATTTTTTCTTCGACTGGCACGCCTTCCACGCTACGTGGTTCATCATTCTGATTAAACTGCAGCCAGATCAGAAAAATCACCGCCAAAGTCAGCAATATAATAAATCCCCAAACCACCATCATGTGCTTGCTCTTATTTCATTTTATTGCTTTATCTTAACGAAAAATGCTGCAGATAACGTAAATAATTCAGCCTCAATTCCTGATTTTCGATCAATTACCGGCAAATTCTCTTAAAACATGGCTTGCAGAATATTTACAGGCAAGAAAAAAGCACCGTATCTCGGTGCTTTTGAGGTTTAGATGACCCGAACTTAATGAAATGATTCACATAAATCCAGCAGACGGTTGGCATAGCCCCACTCGTTATCATACCAGGCAAAGACCTTGGCTTGATGCCCAACGACTAGAGTCTGGGTCAAATCCACAATCAATGAATATGGGGAATGATTAAAATCACTGGATACCAAGGGCTCATCCGTCACAGCCATGATTTCCGCAAAATCCTGCTGGGCAGCCTTGATCAGCACTTCATTCAGTTTGTGATCGGTAATCGGTGACTGGGAAACAAAAGTCAAATCAATCGCGGCCACATTAATGGTCGGCACCCGAATTGAATAACCATCAATACGATCTTCCATTTTCGGCATGACACGCTTTAAGGCACCGAGTGCGCTCGAAGTGGTCGGAATGATGTTATGGCCCGAGGCACGTGCACGTCGCAAATCACGATGTGCATGATCCAGTACCGACTGATCCGCCGTAACAGCATGGATTTCGGTCATCAGGGCGCTACTGATGCCAAATGCATCATCAATAATTTTGACCAGTGGCACCAAAGCCTGCGTAGTACAAGAAACACTGGAAATGATCTGGTCCGATGCTTTGACTTCATGATGATTGACACCATAGACAATTGCGGCATCGACCGTATCAAAAGGTGCCGCGCCAATAATCACACGTTTCGCCCCTGCGCCAATATGCTGGGTCGCGGCTTCACGAGAACGGAATAGCCCAGTACATTCAAGCACTACATCTACCGTCAAGTTTTGCCAAGGCAACTTAGCCGGATGCGACTCACACAAAACCTGTACTTTTAATGCAGTATCTTGATAGCTGATATGCATATAGATATGTTCAGCATCATAGCTGAGATCCACCTGCCCCGGAAAACGGCCATGGGTCGAGTCATATTTAAATAGATGGATCAGGGTTTCAACATCGGCAATATCATTAATGGCAACGATTTCAAAATTAAAATCTTTCGGATTTTCAAACCATGCGCGCAGTACATTCCGTCCAATACGCCCAAATCCATTGATTGCCACTCGTTGCATGACTCGACCTTTTATATGCCTATTTTAAAACTCTTCTATGTTAAAGGATTTCTGGCGCCGTACATTAAAAAACTTCAGAGAAAATACTGATTTTCGATTATTTTATTTCTGATCCATCCGTCTGTATCTGGGTCATTTAAAATTCCAGTTATTTTTAATGTGATGGATATCCACGAATTCTACTGTGGGAAAATTCAATTTAATTATTCAGCGAAAAACCTGAGTAAATAAATCCTTCGCAATTGGTTTTAAAATGATTGGTGCCTACTGCTTTTTCCGTTATAATTTGGCGTTTTAAATTTTTAAGCCCCGCATTGCAGCAGAGCTCTTGTATGCTTGTCAGACTGTGGTGTTTTAGCCAAATCGGAAATTATGGAGTGACTTGGTTGTGAGTACTCGTTTTATGACATCAGCTGAAATTCGTGAAGCATTTTTGCGTTACTTTGAATCGCAAGGGCATACACGTGTCGCGTCGAGTTCTCTAGTACCTGCCAATGACCCAACTTTGCTGTTCACCAATGCTGGTATGAACCAGTTTAAAGATTGCTTCTTAGGTCTAGAAAAACGCGATTATGTACGTGCAGTGTCATCACAAAAATGCGTGCGCGCAGGTGGTAAGCACAACGACTTGGACAATGTGGGTTATACAGCACGTCACCACACTTTCTTTGAAATGTTAGGTAACTTTTCATTTGGTGATTACTTCAAACGTGATGCGATCAAATTTGCCTGGGACTTTTTGACTAACGAAGAATGGCTTGGTCTTCCTAAAGATAAACTCTATGCAACCGTTTACCACACCGATGATGAAGCCTTTGACATCTGGAACAAAGAAATCGGTCTAGACGCTTCACGCATTATTCGTATTGGTGACAACAAAGGCGGTCAATACGCATCAGATAACTTCTGGGCAATGGGTGACACCGGTCCTTGTGGTCCATGTTCTGAAATCTTCTTTGACCATGGCGATCATATCTGGGGTGGCTTACCGGGTTCTCCTGAAGAAGATGGCGACCGTTTCATTGAAATCTGGAACAACGTTTTCATGCAGTTCAACCGTACTGCGGATGGCGTATTACACCCTCTTCCAGCGCCTTCTGTGGATACAGGTATGGGCTTGGAGCGTATTTCAGCTGTTCTTCAGCACGTTAACTCAAACTACGAAATCGACCTGTTCCAGCACTTGCTAAAAGCTGCTGCTGAAATTATTGGTTTAGATACGTCTGAACTTGAAGCAAAAGCACAAGCAGAAAACAAACCAGTTGAATACCCTGCTTCACTTAAAGTTGTTGCTGACCATGCACGTTCATGCTGCTTCCTGATTGCTGATGGCGTAAACCCATCGAACGAAGGTCGTGGCTATGTATTGCGTCGTATCATTCGTCGTGCAGTACGTCACGGTAACAAACTAGGTGCGACTGGTTCGTTCTTCCACAAAATGTTGAAGCCACTGATTGAAGTGATGGGTGCAGCATATCCTGAACTTGCAGCCAACCAGGCACGTATCGAAGCGCAACTTCTGAAAGAAGAAGAGCAATTTGCTAAAACACTTGAGCAAGGTCTGAAATTGCTTGAAGGCGAATTGGCGCAGTTAAAAGGTTCTGTAATTCCGGGCGAAGTAGTATTTAAACTTTACGATACTTACGGTTTCCCGACTGACTTGACTGCTGACATCGCACGTGAACGTGACTTAACCATTGATGAAGCTGGTTTCGAAACTGAAATGGCTGCACAGCGTCAACGCGCACGTGATGCAGGCAAATTCGCAATCGACTATAATTCTGTTGTGAAAGTCGAAGGTGAAACTCAGTTTGAAGGTTACGATGCAACTGCGGGTCAAGGTCAAATCATCGCAATCTACAAAGATGGCGAGCAAGTTGACGAAGTGGTTGAAGGCGACGAAGCACTGATCGTACTTAACCAAACACCTTTCTACGCAGAAAGCGGTGGTCAAATCGGTGATACAGGACTCTTCAAAAACGATACTGGTATTTTCGAAGTTCAAGATACCAAGAAATCTGGTGGTGCATTTGTACACCAAGGTATCGTGACTATGGGTAACTTGAAAGTTACTCAAAATGTAGAAGCAACGGTTAAAGCAGACATTCGTGCAGCAACGGCACGTAACCACTCTGCGACTCACCTGCTACATGCTGCATTACGTCAAATTTTAGGTTCACATGTACAGCAAAAAGGTTCATTGGTTGCATCTGACGTGTTACGTTTTGACTTTGCCAACGACCAGCCTGTAAGCTTTGAACAGCTGCAAGAAATTGAACGCTTGGTCAATGCTGAAGTGATTGCCAATACTGCGGTGTCTACTGAACTTCTGGATATCGAGTCTGCGAAGGCTAAAGGCGCGATGATGCTGTTTGGTGAGAAATATGGTGACGAAGTACGTGTACTGTCTATGGGTTCAGTGATTGAAGAGAAAAACTTCTCAATCGAACTTTGCGGTGGTATTCACGTAAAACGTACCGGTGATATCGGTCTGTTCAAAATCACCTCTGAAGGTGGTGTGGCAGCCGGTGTACGTCGTATTGAAGCAGTAACAGGCACTAAAGCAGTTGAAGTTGCGCAAAAAGCCGATCGCGATATCAATACGATTAACGGTTTGCTCAAAGCGCAAAAAGACCAGACTTTAGAAAAAGTTGAAGCACTGGTTGATACTGCATCGAGCTTGCAGAAACAGATCGAACAACTCAATCAAAAACTTGCTAGCCTGCAAGCTGGTGAACTTCTAAGCCAAGTTCAAAGCATTGCAGGTCGTGCAACATTGATTACAACTGTTGAAAACATGGATGCGAAAGCACTTCGCAATCTGCACGACGGTGTGAAATCAAAATTAGACAATGCAGTGATTGTTCTTGCAGGTGTAGAGGGTGACAAGGTGAGCTTGATCGCATCTGTGGCAAAAGACTTTACTGCTTCTATTAAAGCAGGTGACATCATCAAACATTTAGCGACTGAGCTAGGTGGTAAAGGTGGTGGTAAACCTGACTTGGCACAAGGTGGCGCGCCACTTAACGAGAAGTTTGCTCCAGTGATGGCAGATTTAACTGCCTGGCTTGCAGCAAAATAAAACTTCAATTTTGTGTAACTGACCCTGATAGGTACATCAGGGTCATGGCTTATATGGAACAACTATGGCATTAATCGTTCAAAAATATGGCGGCACCTCTATGGGTACTCCCGAGCGCATTTTAAATGTTGCTCGTCGTGTAAAGCGCTGGCATGACCACGGCCACAAGGTAGTGGTAGTGGTATCAGCAATGAGTGGCGAAACCAATCGTCTACTTGCTTTAGCGAAGGCCATTACCGAAACCCCTGACCCACGTGAACTAGACCAAATGGTATCTACGGGTGAACAGGTTACGATTTCTATGTTAGCAATGGCGCTGAACTCAATTGGAGTTGAAGCAAAATCACTAACAGGTCGCCAGGTTGGTATGAAAACCGACAGCTCATTCAATAAGGCACGTATCGAATCCATTGATACTGAAGTCCTGAACTCAAATCTGGATGCAGGCCGCGTACTTGTCGTTGCCGGGTTCCAGGGTTTTGATGAACATGGCAATACCACCACTTTAGGGCGTGGCGGTTCTGATACTTCAGGTGTTGCAATTGCTGCCGCACTCAAAGCAGATGAATGCCAGATTTATACCGACGTTGACGGTGTATATACCACCGATCCACGTGTTGCACCAAAAGCAAAAAAAGTTGATCGTATTTCATTTGAAGAAATGCTTGAGATGGCGTCACTCGGTTCTAAAGTCCTGCAAATTCGTTCAGTTGAATTCGCTGGTAAATACCAGGTGCCTTTACGCGTATTATCAAGCTTCGACAATGACAACGATGGCGCATTCGACGAAGAGTTTAAGCAAAACGTTGGTACACTTATTACGACTGAATTGGAAGACAACATGGAACAGCCAATTATCTCCGGTATCGCATTTAACCGTGACGAAGCAAAATTAACTATTTTAGGTGTGCCTGACGAACCAGGTATTGCTTCTAAAATTTTGTGCCCGATTGGTGATGCCAATGTTGAAGTGGATATGATTATCCAGAACGTTGAAGAAGATGGTACAACTGATTTCACTTTTACTGTGAACCGTGGCGAATTAAATAAAGCCAAAGCTATTCTTGAAGCAACTGCTCAAGAAATTGGTGCACGTGAAGTTGCGACCCGTTCAGATATCGTAAAAGTATCGATCGTAGGTGTCGGTATGCGTTCACATGCCGGTGTAGCGAGCAAAATGTTTACAGCATTGGCAGATGAAGGCATCAACATCCTGATGATCTCGACGTCTGAAATCAAGATTTCTGTGATCATTGAAGAAAATTATCTTGAACTTGCGGTTCGTTCATTGCATACCGCATTCGGTTTAGACCGTGAACAAGGCGAATCTAGCGCACGTGCTTAAGCGTTAAGATAGAATATTGTCATTGTTTGACAGTATTTTATAAAAGTCTACAAAAATGCAGAGCCACTATAGTTTTTTTTATAGTGGCTCTGTTATATTAAGCCTGAGGATTTTTAACCAGCTGAGATAGATTAAAATCTTTCACCCAGATGACAGAATTTCTATCCAGATCTTATTTTGTAATTTTTGGTTGTGCTTTTTGTTTTATATTCAATAGATTGCAGGTTTTGCATTTTGCAAGGAGAAAAACATGCTGATTCTGACTCGACGCGTCGGGGAAACTTTAATGATTGGTGATCAAGTCAGTGTGACTGTGCTTGGTGTAAAAGGTAACCAGGTTCGTATCGGGGTAAATGCTCCGAAAGAAGTCTCTGTGCACCGTGAAGAGATTTACCAGCGTATCCAGCATGAACGTGCAATGCATGAACATCTTCAACATATCGATCAAGATTACCAACCTTCTTATGAAGACGATAGCCAGACACAAAATAACTTTAACCGTTAATGTTTGTGCGAAGAATAAAGCGGCTTTTGAGCCGCTTTAAATTTGTCTAAATTTTATACAAAAATATTAAATACTTAGATAATTTAAAATAAAACTTAAAGTTCTGCACCCTGCTGTAATGCTGCAATCACCTTTTTTACCGGCCCAAAACTGCGACGATGCTCATCAATCACGCCATGTAAGGCAATCGCTTCAAAATGTGCCTTGGTCGGATAACCCTTGTGCTTGGCAAAACCAAATTGCGGATGCTTCTGGTCCATCTCGATCATCTGATGGTCACGGGTTACTTTCGCCAGAATACTGGCTGCTGAAATTTCAGCATGCAGTGCATCACCACCCACCACGGCATCACAGCTCATAGCAAGGCCCTGTGGAATCTTGTTGCCATCGACCAATACATGCTCAGGCTGAACTGGCAAAGCTTCTACAGCACGGCGCATGGCCAGCAAAGAAGCTTGCAAAATATTATGTTCATCAATCTCTGCCGCAGAAGCCTCAGCAATGGCCCATGCCAGCGCTTTTTCCTGAATCTCGATAAAAAGTTTTTCACGCTTCTTTTCAGTGAGTTTTTTAGAATCATTTAAACCCTCAATCGGGTTGTTCGGATCCAAAATAACTGCCGCAGCGACCACAGAACCCACTAATGGCCCACGCCCTGCTTCATCTACACCAGCAATCTTCATGTCTATTTTTCCATAAAAAATAGGCTGAACCAGTCAGCCTATTTCAATTTAATCTTGGCTTAGTTTACAGCTTCAGCTACACAAGCGTTAATGGTTTTTGCAACCACATTGCCGACAATCGTCGCACGTGCTGCCGGGTCAATTGCTGCAGTCGCCAAATCTACCGCTGTTACACTTTGTGGCGCTTTTTCACTGACACAGCCACAAATTTCAGTCTGGATATTCTGCTTTTGGGTCGTAGTCATTAGACGTGTAGCTGTTTGCCATGCTGGAATATTATTCAGCTCAGTCGTACATTTTGCATTGATCGCGATTTTAAGCGCAGCCCCACCCAGCTGTTGAGTCGTGGTTTGCGTTTCAGGGCTGCCTGTTGTTGCACAAGCAGATAAAACCAAAGTAAGCGGAGCAAGTGCAGCCAATAATTTTTTCACAGATCTGTTCCTTGTTTATTCATATATGAAGCGTGACGCTATTGTGCCGAAATTCACCTGAATAAGAAATCTATAAATCATCCTGAATGTTTAATCTGCACTCAGCCATTTCAATGGATGTTGCATGAAAGCCACCATAGCGTTGCAGATTTGGAATTGCTGGGCTGATTCGCCCTTTGCTAAGGTGCATCCATCTTTGAGGGCAATCGAAAATCACATGGAAAAAGTACAATATTACACGCGCACGGCACAATGGTTGCACTGGATCATGGCAGTTATCTTTATTGCGGCCTGGCTGATTGGTTTTTATAGTGGGAATTTTTTAAGTTATGAGGTCGATGGCAGCTTTAAAGGCGATGTCATCACCCTGCATAAAAATATCGCCACCACCATTATTTTCCTGTTGGTTGTGCGAATTTTCTGGCGTTATACCCACCCTGCCCCTGAACTACCGGACACTATGTCACCCCGGATGAAAACTTTGGCACATGCAGGTCATCTGGCTTTGTATTTTATGCTGATTGCTCTACCTGTCACCGGCTGTTTATATAGCTGGAGTCTGGGCTATCCAGCACCAGTGCTATATTTATTTAACCTGCCGGCACTGATTTCAGAAAATCCGGCTGTAACCGCGATCGTAAAACCCCTGCATATCTGGCTTTCCTGGGCAGTTGGCTTACTTTTAGTTGGACATATTTTCGCAGCACTGAAACATCATTTTATCGATAAAGATCATGTACTCAACAGCATGACCCGACAATCCAAATCTTCTAAAAAATAATCTGCAAAACCACACTCAATCAGCTTTCATTGCAAAGCTGATTTTATTTTAAGAACTCGGTCATGCAGCCTTTCAGACTGTTTGCAATAGCCTGTTGCGTGAGTTTTGACTTTACTTCTTCATCCAGAGTCGCTTTCAGTAAAGTGCTTGCCGGAATATCCTTGAGTGCATGCTCACCTACACATGAACAGACATTCTGTTCAAGTTCAGCTTTATTTTTGTCCTGCATAAAATAGGTCGAGGCAGTCCAGAATTTAGATGCTTTCAATTCTTTTGCACATTGGTATTCAATCACGGGTTTTAAAGTACGCTGTGTCAAAGTCATATCCGCATTTGAGCAAGCAGATATCAACACGCTACTGATGAGCAGAATTATATTTTTCAATTTCATATCCATCTATAAAAACAAAGGCAGAGCGAACCCTGCCTTTTATTTAAAAACTTAAACCAGGGCACGGATCTGGTTGATCCATTGCTCTTTTTCAGTATCGGTAATAAAAGAGGCTTCAAATGAGTTAATGGCCAACTGCTTGAGTTCCTCATTGCTTAAATCCAGTGCTTCAGCAATGGCAATAAAATTGTCATTCATATAACCACCAAAATAAGATGGATCATCTGAATTGACTGTAACGTGCACGCCTTGTTGCAAGAGGCGACGGATATTATGCTGCTGCATATCATCCACGACGCAGAGTTTCAGGTTTGACAATGGGCAAACTGTCAGTGGCATCTTTTCTGCGATCAGGCGCTGCATTAACTCCGGATCTTCTTCCGAACGAACCCCATGATCAATACGATTCACTTTCAGTAAATCTAAAGCTTCCCAGACATAAGCTGCCGGACCTTCCTCACCTGCATGTGCTACAACCAAGAAACCTGCTTCACGCGCTTTAGCAAAGACACGTTCAAACTTTGAAGGTGGATGCCCGACTTCACTTGAATCCAGACCGACCGCAATAATCTGGTCTTTATAAGGTAAGGCCTGTTCCAGTGTTGCAAATGCAGCATCTTCACTTAAATGACGCAAGAAACACATAATCAGATGTGAACTGATACCAAGTTTAGTTTTGGCATCATCACAGGCTTTTTGCAAGCCGTTAAGCACCGTCGCAAAAGCAACGCCACGATCGGTATGCGTTTGTGGATCAAAGAACATTTCAGTATGTACGACCCGGTCTTCAGCACATTTTTCAAAATACGCCCACGCCAGATCATAAAAATCCTGTTCATGAATTAATACAGCAGCGCCGGCATAATAAATATCCAGGAAGGACTGAAGATTATGAAAGTTATAGGCCTGTTTAACTTCTTCAACAGATTTATACAGGATGGCAATTTTATTACGCTGAGCGATCGCAAACATTAGCTCAGGCTCAAAAGTGCCCTCAATATGAACATGAAGCTCGGCTTTTGGCAAAGCTCGAATCAACTCAAGACGGTTCATCGCTTCTCCTCATGAAACCTAAAATAATAAAAAAAGGGTGCAAACTGAGTTTACACCCTTTCCAAATCTAGAAAAATTAGCCGCCAAATAGTGCGAATTTAAGCGTCCATAGTACTGCAATAATCCAGACCATATACGGTACAGTTGATGCCTTACCGGTTAACAATTTGATCAGTGCATAGCTGATGAAGCCCATCGCAATACCATCAGCAATTGAATAGGTAAATGGCATAAATACAATGGTTAAAAATGCAGGAACTGCTTCTGTAATATCTTCCCAGTCAATATGCACGATACCTTGAATCATTAAGACACCGACAAATAACAGCGCTGGTGCTGTTGCAAAGCTTGGTACAGACTGTGCCAATGGTGCAAGGAACAAACAGGCAACAAACAGGATACCGACTACAACAGCAGTTAGACCTGTACGGCCACCGGCTGCTACGCCCGCAGAAGATTCAATGTATGGCGTAGTTGAAGATGTACCCAGCGCTGCACCTGCAACAATTGCAGAAGAGTCCGCAAAAAGTGCTTTTTTCAAACGCGGCAGTTTGCCATCTTTCAACAAGCCTGCACGGTGTGAAACACCTACAAGCGTACCGGTTGAGTCGAATAAATCGACCAGGAAGAAGACAAAAATCACGCCAATTAAACTGGCAGTGAACAGACCTTCAAAGCTCATTTGCATAAATGTTGGTGCAATCGATGGCACTGCGCCAACCACACCTTTAAATTCACTCAGACCCAATGCTGCTGAAATACCGGTTAACACCAAAATACTGATGATGATCGCACCACGCACTTTAAAGTGATGCATCACAACAACCAGAAGGAAACCAAATAATGCAAGCAAAACCGATGGTTGTTTTAAATCGCCCAAACCTACCAACGTAGCAGGATTATCCACAATCAGGCCGGCATTTTTCAAAGCAATCAGCGCAAGGAATAAGCCAATACCACCACCGATGGCCAGTTTCAGCGACATTGGAATCGCATTGACAATGGCTTCACGGATTTTGAACATGCTGATCGCAATAAACACAAGACCGGAGATAAACACAGCCCCGAGTGCTGTTTGCCAAGGCACACCCATTCCCAAACAGACGGAATAGGTAAAGAAGGCATTTAAGCCCATGCCTGGTGCAAGTGCAATTGGATAATTTGCAATCAAGCCCATGACTAAACAGCCAATCGCGGCTGCAAGACAGGTTGCTACAAAGACAGCCCCATGATCCATCCCCGTTTCGGACAAAATCATCGGATTGACAATAATGATGTAACACATCGTTAAGAATGTTGTCACACCGGCAAGAACTTCTGTACGGAAACTGGTTTTGTTTTCACTCAGTTTAAACAGACGTTCAAGCATACTTTCTGAAGATGGATTAGGAGTCGTCATGACCTAGCCCCTATTGAGTAAACTTTATGCTTTAAGCAAGCCGTCAAATAAATGAAATTTTATAAAAAAATTCATCAATTTTAAGGATGTGTTAGCAACGAATATGCCAGCATAGCCATTTGACGGGTTAAAATGTTGGAACAGCTTACAGCCCCAGGGCTATGCTATAAAAACCCAAAAAAAATCTAAACAAAAAAGCTGCATAACCTTTATGCAGCTTTATTTTCTCGATTTAAATCAAATGCTTAACAAGATGAATTCTGCTTCATCCTGATCGTTGGCAAATTATAACACATTGATTTCTTATTGCTTATTTGATTTTACACTTTATTAGAAATTAATATATTCCAGGTGAATATTTAAAAAATTTTATTATATTTATTATGTTTTTAATTTTACTAATCCAGCCCAATTGGCGGGAGGAAGATATATAACCTGCTTAATGTCGATGCCGATTGGATTCCAGCAATTTGCTTGAATCACGTCCATCGCTCAAGACATGACGGATCTTTTCATATTTTCTGATTTCTGACTGTTTATGGACACAAAATCCTAATAAACTGATCATTAAGGCAAAAACAGGGATAGCATATATTTTCATTTTTATTATGCTGCTTTGTAACACTATGCAATTATGCTAACAAAAAACCTAACAAACTTGTGACATAGTTTACATTTAACCCGATAGAAGGCATTTATTTATCTTCTAAAGATTAATTTTATGTCGTTTTATTTATTAATACTTAATTAATTTATAATTCTTTTTTTCAAAAAATCGGTACTATTAAAAATTCTTTCAAATAAACAATAAATAATTGAATTTAATATATTTTTAAAAATCTCTAAAAGAAGTTTATTCAAAATTAAAATATATAGATAAATGAAATCTAACCTATTCAATAGAAGTTATTTCGATTTATTTGATCGGCCTTTTCCAAGAATACTCAACTTTAATTTTTAGGATAAAATGATCTAAATAAGGGAGATTTTGCGAGGGATTTCAAAGTGTTTAGCGACATTTTTTATTTTTAACTATCTTGAAGTTTTCATTATGCAGTTCATCCATACTTCACTCATCATAGAGGCAAATCGTTGAACACTAGTTAAGAACCTGACCATAATAAATACATCCCAGTATCCAACATATATATCCTCATGCTGGATACTGGGAATCATCTCATTTATGCACTCAGTTGTTCATCACGCTTAAACACCAGTTCTCCCTTGAGTGAACTGTCTGCATCAAAATAATAGCCATCGCTATTAAAAGCTTTCAGTTCTTCGACATGATCAATTTTATTTTCAATCATAAAACGTGCCATGAGGCCGCGTGCTTTTTTGGCATAGAAACTAATCACTTTATATTTGCCATTTTTCTGATCCAGAAATACCGGCTTGATAATGTCTGCCTGAATTTTGCGCTCGTTGACTGATTTGTAATATTCATCAGAAGCAATATTCACCAGAATTTCAGAATTTGCTGCGGTTAAATCCTGATTAATCAGATCAGTAATGTGATGAGCCCAGAACTCATATAGATTATGCCCGCGGGAATTGGCCAATTTGGTTCCCATTTCCAGACGGTACGGCATCATCAAATCCAAGGGGCGTAAGAGTCCATATAATCCAGACAACATGCGTAAACGGTCTTGTGCATAGTGCAGATCTTCATGTTTTAAACTATAGGCATCCAGACCTGTATAGACATCGCCTTTAAATGCAAAAATCGCCTGACGGGCATTGGCTAAATTAAAATCCGGTTGCCAGTCATTAAAACGTGCGGTATTTAAACTGGCAATTTTTTCACTGACACTCATTAAGCTGGAAATTTCTGTTGCAGAAAGTGTGCGACAAACGTTGATCAAGTCCTGTGAATGTTCTAATAATCTCGCTTGAGTAAATTGGTCAGTCGGTAATGGAGTATCGTAATCGAGAGTTTTGGCTGGAGAAATTAAAGCGAGCATGGCAACCTGGTCAAAAAATGATTAATCAAACTATATCAGTCTGCTTATTTTAATTCCAATTCATGTTTTTATTCACCATAATCGTTAAAATGCACGATTCTCCTGTTAATCATCGGTTTTTATATGCCCGAGCAAATTTTTCTTCAAGGGCCTGCGGGTCAGATTGAAGTTTTTGTGGATTATCCTCAGGGTGAAGTGAAAGGATTCGCGGTAGTTTGTCACCCCCATCCATTGCAAGGCGGTACACCACAACATAAGGTTCCGGTTTTACTGGCACAAATGTATCTGGAACGTGGCTGTATTGTGTATCGTCCAAGTTTCCGTGGTTCTGGTCAAAGTGAAGGTATACACGACGAGGGCTTCGGTGAAACGGATGATGTATTAGAAGTCATTCGGTTCGCTCGCAACCAGCATATTGCCCTGCCTTTTTATGCAGGTGGTTTTAGTTTTGGTGCGCATGTCATGGCAAAAAGCTATGCAGCCTTACCCGTAGAACTGCAACCAAAGCAAACCATTTTATGCGGTCTGCCAACTGCAACAGTGGCTGGTATTCGCCATTATGTTACGCCTGCAATTAAAGGCGACATCCTGTTCATTCATGGTGAAGCCGATGAAGTAACTTTGCTCTCAGATATGATTGAATGGGCAAAGCCACAACGCCATTTAGTGACCGTATTACCTGGTGCCAACCACTTCTTTACCGGCTATTTAAAGCAATTGCGGATCGCAATGACCCGGTACTTAGCGCTTGGCTAAATAAAAAAACCCATCAAATGATGGGTTTTTTATTAAAAGACAAAATCTTCTGCAAAAATTTCATACATCACAGCCCGATATTTAGGCTTATCGATGTAGCGGATAATTTTTCCGCCCAAGCGTTCTGCAATTTTACGGCTAGCCCAGTTTTCTTCTGCTACCGGGTAGCTTAAAACTTGAATCCCTAATGTATTGAAAGCATAAGCCACAACACAATGCACTACCTCATGTCCATAATGATGACCATGTGCAGTTTCACGAATCCAAATACCGACTTCAGGTATTTCATCATGAAGTCGATGCAAACCACATAGCCCAATAAATTCTTGTGTTTCAATATGACGGATCACAAATACATATTCTTTATAATCAGTCATATTTTCCAGCCAATTTTGCCAGACTGTTGCAAATCCCTGTTCAGATTGTGGTGGGTCCCACGCCATAAAACGTGTCAAACTCGGCGTAATTGAAGCATAAGTTTCTTTGGCATCGGCTGATTTAAAACAATTCAGGATCAAGCGTTTACTTTGCAGTGTAGGCAAAGCTGATTGAGTCTGTTGAATTAGCTCTTCCATTCAAACTCGCTAAAGCGTTCCTGCTCTTTTAGAGAGGTTTCCACTGCCTGTGCAAGCTGATTAAGCAAACTTCTTTCGGTGATACGATCCAGCCAGTCCTGTTCTTCTTCAGGATATGAGGCAATCTCACAGACCAGATGCCCTTGTTCATCTCTGGTTTCGCAACTCACTGATAAAGGCAGCGCATGTTCTTCTACGCTGACGGCAACCTGAGCACCACTTTGGCTTAAGGTCTGAAAACCGTATTTACCTAATTTTTCGGCAAGTAAATGTGCTACATATTCCTGGGTTTCTTGACCATCCCGTGGTGTTTGGCTCTGGGTATTGGCCATGAATTTTAATTTTCGCATCGCTACTTCCAAATGGCTTTTTTCTTATATGGGTTTAGCATAAGCAATATAAACAAAACAGCCAAGCAAAAGCTTGGCTGTTTCACATAATTTTAAAAATTATTCTGATACTTGAATTGGCAGTCCTGCGATTGAGGTCAATTCTGTGAAGGTCGGGAAACTGGTTGCGACCGTTTCGGTTCCGACAATCTTGATCTGCTCCGAATTACGCAAACCGGCAATCGAAAAACTCATCGCGATACGGTGATCGTGATGCGATTCAATTTCACCACCCGTAAAGATTGGCAACCAGTCACCGGACTTACCCTTACCTTCAATGATGATGCCATCTTCAGTTGGGGTACAGTCGATGCCCATGGTTTGAAGACCATCTGCCATGACCTGAATACGATCCGATTCTTTCACGCGAAGCTCGGCAGCACCGGTCAAAATTGTCTGACCTTCAGCACATGCAGCGGCAATGAATAGCGCCGGGAATTCATCAATTGCTAATGGCACCTGATCTTCCGGCATATGAATCCCTTTTAATGTACGTGTACCACGAATACGGATATCAGCAATCGGTTCACCGCCTGCAATACGCTCGTTTTCAACTGTAATGTCCGCACCCATTTGCTTGAGGATTTCAATCACACCAGTACGGGTCGGGTTAATGCCTACCGCTTCAAGGGTGACGTCCGAATTTTCAGTAATGGCCGCACCCACCATAAAGAAGGCTGCTGAAGAAATATCTGAAGGCACTTGAATGTTGGTACCCACTAACTTGCCGCCACCTTGCAGGGAAATTCGGTTGCCTTCTGTTTTCACTTCATAACCAAATGCACGCAGCATACGTTCAGTATGGTCGCGTGTTGGTTCTGGTTCAGTCACCGAAGTTTCACCTTCCGCCCATAGACCTGCAAGTAGAATCCCTGATTTCACCTGAGCAGAGGCCATTGGCAAATCGTACTGAATCCCTTTAAGGTTTTGATTGCCGGTGATGGATACAGGTGGTGTACCGCGTTCACCTGTGGTCTGAATTTGCGCACCCATTTCACGTAAAGGCTTGGCAATACGCTCCATTGGACGCTTGGATAAAGATGCGTCACCAGTCATGACTGAATCAAATTTTTGTGCAGCCAGCATACCCGACAACAAACGCATTGAAGTGCCCGAGTTGCCCATATAAATGGCAGACTGTGGCGCTTTAAGGCCATGCATGCCAACACCATGAATGGTCACTTCACCATTTTTAGGGCCTTCAATGCTCACACCCATATCACGGAAAGCTTGCAGTGTCGCTAGAGCATCCTCACCTTCCAAAAAGCCGGTCACATGTGTGGTACCTTCTGCAATCGCACCAAACATGATCGAGCGATGTGACACAGATTTGTCACCTGGCACGGTAAATTTACCCTGAAATTTCTTGGCACCCGGCTGAATGGTAAATTGTTGTGTCACTTTATTTTTCTCCATGAAAGGTTTCTTGGCGAGCATATGGTTGAAATGCTGGCGAGCTGCCTGCGCATGACCCAATAAGCCCATCAATGCGTGGGAATCTTCATCTTCAATCAATTTGCGGATAATCGCGAGCTGCTGTTCAAAGCCATCAACAGCATTCAGAACTGCTTTTTTGTTGGCAAAAAAGATGTCATGCCACATTTGTGGATCGCTGGCGGCAATTCGCGAGAAATCCCGGAAGCCACCGGCAGCATAACGAAATATATCTAAATTGTCTTCACGCTTGGCCAGTTGCTCAACCAGGTTAAAGGCCATGAGATGCGGAAGATGACTGGTATGCGCTAGCACTTCATCGTGCTTGTCGACATCCATACAAATCACTTCGGCTTTCGCCGCTTGCCACAGCTGAATCAGTTTATCGACGGCCCAGTCTGCACTGCTTGGCAGTGGCGTCAAGATCACCTTGTGATTGGCAAATAAATCAACTTTACCTGCATGCACCCCGGTATGCTCGGCACCTGCAATCGGATGGCCCGGTACAAAACCTTCAGGCAGTTCATCGCCAAAAACCGCTTTCGCTGCATCGACCACATTACCTTTGGTACTACCCACATCAGTAATAATGGTATTGGCAGATAAATAAGGCTTGATAGCTTCCAGCACCTTTTGCGTGGCACGTACCGGCAATGCCAGTACCACCAGATCAGCGCCTTTGACCGCCTCTACAGGATCGGCATAGCCTTCGGAAATCAGGCCAAGAGATTTAGCATCTTCCAAAGTCTTTTGTGAACGTGTCGATGCAACAATGTCATTGGCCAAATGCTCGGCTCGAATGACACGCGCCAGACTTGAACCAATCAGTCCAAGCCCGATAAATGCAACTTTTTCAAACAGTGGCTGCGACATGGTTTAAGCTTTTGCCTCTAAACCGAGTACTTTAGCCAATGCGCTCAAGAATTTCGCATTTTCTGCTTCAGTACCAATCGATACACGAATGTGATTAGAAATACCAACTGGACGCACAATCACCCCTTGTTTGAGCAAACCATTGAAGGTTGCTGATGGGTCTGCCTGTACATCTACCAGAATAAAGTTGGCACGTGAAGGCACATAGTTAAGACCCAAAGCCTTAAAGCCAGCTTCAAGTTGCGCCATACCGGCTTTATTCACTTCACGAGAACGCGCGATAAAGTCTTCATCTTTCAGTGCAGCCACCGCAGCGACCATCGCTAAATGGTTGACATTAAATGGTTGACGAATACGGTTCAGGTAATCTGTCACTTCAACTGAAGCCAGAGCAAAACCAACACGTAGTGCAGCCAAACCATAGCACTTCGACAAAGTACGGCTAACGATCAGGTTTGGATATTGCGCAAGGAATTTCAAGCTGTTGAAGTTTTCCGGGAAATATTCCACATAGGCTTCATCCAGAACCACGATGACATTGGCAGGAACTTTTTGCATGAACGCTTCAAATTCAGCTTCTTCAAACCAGGTTCCTGTTGGATTATTCGGGTTTGCAATGAAGACGAGTTTGGTATTGTCCTGAATGGCAGCCGCCATTGCTTCCAAGTCATGCGAAAAGCCTTTAGCTGGTACTTCAATCGCTTGCGCATTAATGGCTTGAGTTACCAATGCATAAACCGCAAAAGCATGCTGGCTATACACCACCGAATCATTTTCTGAAACGAATGCACGGGCAAACATTTCCAGTAAGTCGTTTGAACCATTCCCCAAGGTAATCTGATCATGATTAAAACCAAACTGGGTTTTGATCTGATCTTTCAGGATAAAACCACCACCATCTGGATAACGGCCAATTTCAGCAATTTCCGCAGCGACCGCTTCTTTGACTTTATCTGAGCAACCCAGCGGATTTTCATTTGAAGCCAGTTTGACGATATCGGTAAGACCCAACTCGCGCTCAAGTTCACTGATCGGTTTACCCGGTTGATATGGCTTTAATTTTGAGATGCCCGAATTGGCTGGAACAAACGACATTTTAGACTTCCAATTTTAGGTATAAAACAGTGGTCAGCACCCTCGCCCTGACCACGTATAGCTGACTTAAAGTACAGCTGCAGGATATGAACCGAGCACGCGAACTTCTTTAACCAAAGGACGAATTTCTTCAATGGCTGCTTTCACGTGTTCCTGCTCAATATGGCCTTCAAGATCAATGAAGAACACATAAGCCCATTTTTCAGGAAGTGCAGGCCGGGTTTCAATACTGGTCAGGCTGATATTGTGCTTGGCAAACGGCGCCAGAATTTCCAGCAAAGCTCCGGCACGATCATGCGCTGAGATTAGTAATGAAGTCTTGTCATTACCACTTTGCGGCACTTTTTCACGACCAATCACCAGGAAGCGTGTGGTATTTTCCGGATTGTCCTCGATATTGCTATGCATGATTTCGAGGTCATAGATACTCGCGGCAATTTCAGAAGCAATTGCAGCAGAATGCCATTCATTACGAATACGGCGTGCTGCTTCCGCATTGGAACTTAAAGCGACACGTTCCACACCTGGATAATGAGCATCCAGCCACTTACGGCATTGAGCCAAAGTCTGCTGATGCGCATAAATCTGTTTGATGCTGTCTTTACGGGTATTTTCAGAAATCAGGAACTGATGGTGAATCGGTAATTCAACTTCGCCAATCACATTCAGGTTCGATGTTTTAAAACAGTCCAAAGTATGGTTGACCACGCCTTCAGAGGAATTTTCTACCGGCACCAGACCATAATGGGCACTGCCTGCTTCCACGTCACGGAAAACTTCATCAATGGTCGGTAAAGGACGAACCACAGCATCATGACCAAAATGCTTGAGTACCGCAGAATGGGTATAAGTCCCGACTGGTCCAAGGAAAGCAATGCTTTGCGGAGCTTCGAGTGCCAGACAGGCCGACATGATTTCACGGAACAGACGTGCCATGGTGGTATCAGACAATGGCCCTTCATTACGTTCCATGACATTACGCAAAACCTGAGCTTCACGTTCTGGACGGTAAAACAGCGGATTCTCTTCTGAGGCAAATTTTGCTTTTGCCACAGCTTCAGCCAAACGTGCCCGACGGTTAATCAATTGCTGAATTTGCTGATCAACAGAATCGATATCTTCACGAATTTTTACCAAATCAAGAGAAGTCGTGGTGTTTTGATCGTCGTTGATCATTGTTCTGTCGCCCTTCATAAACCTTATCTGTTCAGTATAACAATAGTGAGCTTTCAAAGGTTACGCAATATGACATTGGTAGATTAAGTCTTAAAAACATACAGTTGATTTTAACCGTTTATCGCTTTTAGTCATATCTGGTAACATTTACTTCAGCTTTTCTGCTTGATTTACATTATTAAATTGTAAACTTTGCCTGTCCATATTAACTGATTTTAAGGAAGATGAAATATCACTATTTCTTAATCTATATAGCGGTTTTAAGCATAAGAAAATTAAAATAATTGCTTCGCAAACGTCATTTTTGAACCATTCATATCTAAGATAGATTTCACAATAAAATGCACACTCTGCAATCCCATTTTTATCGACTTCTCTTTGATTTCACTTATTTTTTTTACATTAAATCACTACTCAATTACAAAGCAGAGACGATTTTTTAACCAATCATAGATAGTCTAACTTAAAACAAGCGTTTGGGTGTCAGTCATGCCAAAAAGAATAGCTGTACTTTTGACGAATAATTTTGAAGATCAGGAATATCTTGAACCCGTTGCAGCCTTGCTGGAAGCAAAGCATAGCATCTGTAATATTGATTTTAATGCAGGAAAAGTGGTCTATGGTCTGCATGGCTGTTCTGCAGTGACGATTGACCGGGACATCGAACAAATCAGTATTGATGATTTTGATGCCTTGCTGATTCCTGGCGGTGAATCTGCAGTTTCTTTATCTACCGATATGCGGGTGCTGCAATTTATCCAGGCTTTTAATCAAGCCAAGAAAACCATCTTTAGTTTATGTGATGCATCATTATTACTGTGTGAAGCAGATGTGCTGAAAAATCGAATTATTACCAGTATTCGCGCGCATGCCAGTCGCGTACAACGTGCCGGTGGAACGTATTATGATGCAGAACTGGTGAATGACAATAATCAGTTGATTTCATCGCGCCTACCCAATGATTTACCCATTTTTATTCATGAATGTTTGGATGTTTTAAAATCATAAAGTCTTAAAAAATATTTCCCATCTTGGCCATGTTCTCCCCTATAAAAAAGAGTCCTTCGGGACTCTTTTTTATGGTTGAGCTATTAACGCCCTAACAGACCGCGGGCCACAATCTCCTTCATGATTTCATTGGTACCCCCATAAATCCGCTGGATCCGCGCATCAACGAAGAAACGTGAAATTGGATATTCAGTCATATAGCCATAACCCCCAAATAATTGCAGGAGATTGTCCGCGATTTTCATCTGCATATCGGTAGAAAAACTTTTCAATGCCGCTGCAGTTTCTACATCCAGCTTCCCTTGCATATAAAGCTCAAGATTCTGGTTATAAAATGCTGCGGTCGCCAATTCATCAATTTTCGCTTGCGCCAGTACAAAGCGGGTATTCTGGAATTGACCGATCACCTGACCAAAAGCCTGACGCTCTTTCACATATTGTGTGGTCACATCGATCGAGCCACGAATGGCGCCTAGAGCGGTGGCAGCGATGGCGGTACGCTCACGTGGCAATTCCTGCATCAGGTAAGCAAATCCCTGTCCCGGCTGACCCAGTAATTGGTCCTTTGGCACTTTAACATTGTCGAAGAACAGTTCAGACGTATCCTGAGCATGCAGACCAATCTTGTCCAGATTAGTGCCTTTTTTAAAGCCTTCCAGATGGGTATCGACCAGCAGCAATGAAACGCCTTTAGCTCGGGCTTGAGGATCGGTTTTGACCGCAAGCACTACCAAGTCAGCATGCTGACCATTGGAAATGAAGGTTTTTGAGCCATTTAACAGATAATATTCATCCTGCAAGATGGCACTAGTACGCATGGCTTGCAAATCTGAACCTGCACCTGGCTCGGTCATGCCAATCGCACCGACCACTTCACCGGTGACCATTTTTGGTAACCAGTATTTTTTCTGTTCTTCAGTACCAATATGCAGGATATACGGTGCTGCAATATCGGAATGACAAGACAGACCTGTGGCAATGGCACTGTATCCGGCACGTGCAGATTCTTCGATCAGCATCAAGGAATAATCGGTCGGCACCCCATAGCCACCATATTCTTCTGGAACATCGACACACAAGAAGCCATTTTCACCGAGTGCATTCCAGACTGAACGCGGCATCAGACCTTCACGTTCCCACTGGTCGTAGTACGGTGCGACATGTTCGTTCATAAAGCGTTTAAAATTATCGCGGAATAATTCTAGATCGGCATCGTAGGCAAGCATTCTATTGTCCTTGTTGTTTATCATTTTAGTTTCCTTTTCACAGACTATCGACTTTCCTGCTCCCTGTCATGTGCCGGCATTCATCTTTTTACTAACTTCACAGTCAATAAAAAAGGGAAGCCGAAGCTTCCCTTTTAGACACTAAAAACAGACTCAAACTTAGTGAGCGTTATTGCCTTCTTGCGCCATTTTTTCATCAATTTCTGCAGGATTCGCTAAAGCGTAGTTCAGCTTGTCCATATCCAACTGGCCAACCCATTTCGCAACCACTAAAGTCGCCAAAGAGTTACCGACCAGATTGGTCAAGGCACGAGCTTCAGACATGAAACGGTCAATACCGAGAATCAATGCCAGACCTGCAACAGGAATATTCCCTACAGCAGCCAAAGTTGCCGCCATCACAATAAAGCCTGAACCAGTCACGCCTGCCGCACCCTTAGATGAGATCAGAAGTACCAGAAGCAGGGTAATTTGATGAGACAAGTCAAGTTGCGTATTGGTTGCTTGCGCAATAAAGATTGCAGCCATCGTCAAGTAAATCGACGTACCATCCAGGTTAAATGAATAACCAGTTGGAATCACCAGACCTACCACCGACTTCTCTGCACCGGCAAGTTCCAGTTTCTTCAACATACGTGGCAGTACTGATTCTGAAGATGACGTCCCCAGTACAATCAGAAGTTCTTCGCGAATCAGGCGGATCATCTTCATGATGCTGAACCCTGCGAAACGCGCAATTGAGCCCAATACGATGAAAATAAACAGTACGCAGGTAACATAGAAACAAATGATCAACTGTGCCAGCTGAGCAAGAGAACCAATACCATATTTACCAATCGTAAACGCCATTGCACCAAATGCACCAATTGGAGCAAGTTTCATCACCATGTTCACGATGTTGAAAAACACATGTGAAATCTGGTCGATGAGTTTCAGGACTGGCTTGCCTTGATCACCTAGCTTATGCAGTGCAAAACCAAAGATGATCGCGAACAATAGAACTTGCAGGATTTCGCCTTCTGCAAATGCGCCCACAACCGTATTTGGAATGATGTTCATCAGGAAGTCGATAGTCGATTGTGACTCACCTGAAGCGACATATTTACTGATGCCAGTGGTATCCAGTGAAGCAGGATCAACGTTCATGCCCACACCAGGCTTGACGATGTTAATCACGACCAGACCGATGACCAAAGCAATCGTGGATACGATCTCGAAGTAAAGTAAAGCCACACCACCAGTTTTACCGACTGATTTCATGCTTTCCATACCTGCAATACCGCTGACCACGGTACAGAAAATCACAGGTGCGATAATCATTTTAATCAGACGGATAAATGCATCACCAAGCGGTTTAAGCTGTTCGCCCAAGCCAGGGACATGCTGTTCTACGCCATTGATAATTTGCGTACCACTAGGCGAAAAATGCCCGACCAGAATACCTGCGATAATGGCCACAATCACTTGAAAATACAGTGACTTATAAATTGGTTGTTTCGCCATAATAAATCTACTTGAACGATATCAAAAATAAGAAAGACCATTTTGAGAAATATACTGACCTCTTCATCCCTTCTCAGGATGAACCGGATCAAGTCTCAAAAGGCTCAAGAGAATGTTCAAAAATGATAATCAGCCATGCATTGAATCTGACACTCAAGTATCAGACCAAAGTATTAAATGGGAGAAAGAGATTAAGAAAAATTAAACAGACTCTAAAAATTGCCTAAATTTTACCGAATATTCAGACTAAATGTGCATAACTTATTATGCGCTTGTTTATGTTTTAACCAGAATAGATTAGACATTAGTCGATAATCAGATTTAACTGATTGTTTTACGTATACTGAAATGTTTATGGATTTTCACCCTCTCCCTTGACATTAATATTTTCTGCAAGCTGTAAAAAGTTATGAATACCAAAAGAAATATTTATAAAGATTTCGAACATCCCTTTGCCCAATATGTACGCATTGTGGGTAAAGGGAAAAATGGCGCCCGCTCTCTCTGCTATGATGAAGCCTATCAAGCCTTCAGTATGATTTTGAAAAATGAAGTGCTGGATGTGCAGTTAGGTGCATTCTTGATGTTATTGCGGGTCAAGGAAGAATCTGTAGATGAGTTGGCCGGTTTTGTACAGGCGACACGTGACCAGCTGAGTTTCAAAAAACTGGATGTCGATCTGGACTGGTCTTCATATGCGGGCAAGCGCAAGCATTATCCATGGTTTATTCTGGCAGCCCTGACACTGGCCAAGCATGGTTATAATATTGTGATGCATGGTGCCTCGGGCCATACCATGAACCGCGTTTACACCGAACAGGTGCTGACTTACTTAGGCTATCCAATCTGTCAAAATGATGCCGAGGTTGAACAGCAACTTCTACAACAGCATTTTGCTTACATACCGTTAGAAGTAATTTCTCCGATTCTTGCAGACTTGATTGCGCTGCGTAATGTCATGGGCTTACGCTCCCCAATTCATACCCTGGCGCGTCTGATCAATCCCTTTAATGCCAAAGCGACCCTGCAAGCCATTTTCCATCCAGCATATCGTGGTTCGCATCAGCAAGCAGCTTTCCGCTTGGGCTATAAAAATAGTGCCGTAATTAAAGGTGAAGGGGGCGAATTCGAGCGTAATCCGGATGCCAAAACGCTCATCTGTGGCATTAAAGATGGCCTGCTCTATGAGCATGAATTGCCAAAGCTCACTGACAACCGCAGTCCAATTGAAGAAGAACTGGATCTGGCGCTATTTAAGGCTGTCTGGGACGGTCAGCAAAGCCATGATTATGGCGAGATTGCAGTGATAGAAACTATGGGCATTGCGCTATATACCATGGGCGTGTGTGACAGCTTTGAAGCTGCGATGCAAAAAGCCAAAATCTTATGGGCGAATCGCCACACGGTTTAATCTTGTGCAAAAGAAAAAAGCATTGTTCAGTGAATGAACAATGCTTTTTTTAATTGTATTGCTATTGGCTGGGAATTAAGCCTTAAACAAAACGAATCGGCTTGAATTCAGGTTCATTCTTGTGATGATCATCATCACACTCTTCACCCTCTTCTTTAGTACCGCGATCGATATAACCGCTGCGCTCATTTTCAGGCAGGTTTTTCATTTCCCAGGCATACACTGCCTGCATACAGGTCTGACGTTGTTCTGGTGTCAAGACTACACCGTTTGGCCACTTTCCAATTTCGACTGCTGTTCTTAGGCGTTCAACAATCTCAGGATTGAGTACGGCAAGCATTTGTTCAATATTCATGATTTAATCCTGCTTAAAATAATCAAAGTCCTGATTCCACCCCAGTTTGGTTCGACAGGCATTATAAAAGTCATAACCCGGTGGATGCAGAAGATTCAGTTTAAAGGGATGCTTGCGAATATGGACGCTATCACCCACATTCAAAGACACACTGTGTTGTCCATCCGCACTAACCATCGGCAGTACGCGATTTTCACGAATCAGTAATTTAATTTCACTATGTCCACCGACCACAATCGGGCGTGAAGACAAGGTATGCGGATGCATCGGTACCAAGGCAATCGCATCCATACTTGGATGTACAATCGGGCCACCACCAGAAAGCGCATAAGCCGTAGAACCAGTCGGCGTAGAGACTATCAGGCCATCGCTGTGCTGACGATAGACATATTGTCCATCAATATTCAGTTCAAAATCGATCATATGTACCGATTTCCCTGAATGTAGCACCACATCATTTAGAGCAATGGCATCGTAAATCACTTCACCTTTGGAGCGAATTTCGACTTCGAGTAAAAAGCGTCGCTCAGTCTGAAAGTCACCCTTTAATACCTGATCCAGCTTGAATATCACTTCAGTCGGCTTGATATCCGTTAAAAAACCCAGACGACCACGGTTAACCCCGATCACTGGGGTATTGTACTTGACCAAGGCGCGTGCTGCATGTAATAGCGAGCCGTCACCGCCCACGACAATCACCAGATCCACCACCTCACCCAATAAGGCACGACTGACGGTTTGGGTATTTTGATAGGGAACAAGTTCAGCTGTCGCTGCATCAAAAACTGGGTGTAGGCCTAAATTGAGAAGATGATCGTGAATAAGGCATAAGGTTTCAACCACCGACGATTTATCAGGACGTCCTATTAACCCGATATTTCGAAAGGTCTTATGGGAAATTTGCACCAGTGTCGTCGCTCCGCTACGAATCCTGCTTATCATAACATTAAGCTATACCTGGATGACAATTTATAACAGTGCTTCATAGGTAGGAAATTATTTGAAATATATTCGAATTAAGGAGAAATTGTGGGGTTTCATTTTAATTTTAAGCGCATTTCTTGATTAAATATTGCAAAATAATGAAAAGCTTCGCATGATTAGCACAATTTCACAGGATCTTATAAGTATTTATGAAATCTGAACGTGGCATGGGGTTTCTTGCCTTAATTTTTTCTATTATTGTCATTTCTATCTTTGTAGCATTTAGTATCTATCTGATTAGATTAGACAATATTGTGCGCAACAAATTTGAAGGTCAGCGCTGGGATATTCCGGCCAAGGTCTTCGCACGTCCGATGGAAGTGTACGTGAATGCCCCAGTCAGCCTGCAGGATTTCCAACAAGAATTAAAATTACTCGGTTATAAAAACTCAGATAGCTATACCAAATCAGGTAACTTTGTCACCACGGGCAATACCCTGTATGTACATACCCGCGGCTTTGATTTTGGTGACCGGGTTGAACCGGAACAGATATTAAAAGTCAGTTTCAGTGGTGAACAGATTGCAGAAGTCAGTGCAACCAAACCCTCTTCAAGCGGGATTGCCCGTTTAGAACCGTTATTGATTGGTGGGATCTATCCGCAGCATAACGAAGACCGGGTCCTGATCAAGCTGAATAAAGTGCCTCAACCTTTGATCGAAGCGCTCATCGCGACTGAAGACCGTAAATTCTATGAGCATCACGGGGTTTCACCACGTGGTATTGCACGTGCCGTAGTCAGCAATATTACCGGTGGTAAACGTCAGGGTGGTTCGACCTTGACCCAGCAACTGGTTAAAAATTTCTATTTGACCCCTGAACGTACTTTAAAGCGTAAAGTGAATGAAGCCTTTATGGCGATGCTGATTGAATTGCATTATGACAAGAATGAAATTCTGGAAGCTTATCTGAATGAGGTCAATCTGGGCCAGAATGGTAACTATTCTATCAATGGTTATGGCCTGGCTTCCCAGTTTTATTTTGGCCTGCCCTTGCGTGAACTGAATATTTCTCAGCAGGCGTTTCTGGTGGGTCTGGTTCAAGGTCCAAGCCTGTACAACCCATGGCGCAATCCAGAAAGTGCCAAAAAACGTCGCGATATTGTGCTGAATAATATGCTGGTGATGGGTTATCTGACGCAGGAACAATATGAAAAAGAAACTGCACGTCCACTGAATGTGATTGCCAAACCTACTTTAGGCCCTGCCCGCTTCCCGGATTTTCTGGATATCGTTCGTCGTCAATTACGCACAGACTATCAGGAAACCGATCTGACCAATCAGGGTCTACGCATTTTTACCACTTTAGATCCGTTGGCTCAAACCCGAATTCAGGACAGCTTTAAAGAGACGGTGGCACGTTTAAGCAAATCCAATCCGGGTCGCCTGAAAGATTTACAGGGTGCAGTATTGGTATCGCATCCGGAAAATGGTGAGCTGGTGGCCGCAGTAGGTTCTACTCAAGATTTTACCGGCTTTAACCGTGCAGTCGATGCCAAGCGTCAAGTCGGTTCCCTGCTAAAACCGGTGATCTACCTGAGTGCCCTGGAATCGAACCGTTATCACTGGGCAAGCCCAATTGAAGACAGTGAAATCAGCATCAAGAGTGATGGCAAAACCTGGACGCCGAAAAACTATAGTGGTCGTGGACATGGTGTCATTCCAATGTCGCAGGCATTATCGCAATCTTATAACCTGTCCACTGTGCGTTTAGCACAAGAATTTGGCCTGTCTACCTTTATTAATCATCTGAAAAAATTTGGTGTAACTTCAGATATTCCATCTTATCCGTCGATTTACTTGGGTGCGGTAGATATGTCCCCGATGGAAGTGATGAATATTTACGGCAACTTTGCTACAGGCGGCTTTAAATACCCAACCAAAGCGATTCGCTCTGTAGTGGATGCCAACGGCCGCTCTCTGGATCGTTATAGCCTGAGTGTGCAACCGACCATTGATCCGGCTTCTGCTTATGCTCTGAATTATGGCTTACAACAGGTCATGTCGAATGGTACAGGTCGTGCAGCCTATAACAGCTTACCACGTAGTCTGAATCTTGCCGGCAAATCCGGTACCACGAATGACAGCCGTGACTCATGGTTTGCCGGATACTCAGGTAATTATATGACCGTGGTTTGGCTCGGTCTGGATGACAACAAAGTCACTGGCTTGACCGGTTCTTCAGGTGCCCTGCCCGTGTGGACCAATGTCATGAAACAACTACGCCAAAAACCGGTGAATTTGCCACAGCCGAATGAAATCGAATGGCATTGGCTGGATCGTTATACCGGTCATTTATCGGCACAAGGCTGTGAAGGCGCCATGTATATCCCGATTTCGCGTCATGCCCTGCCAAATCAGGCAACTGCCTGCGGCATCTCGCATTATGCGACGGAACCTTATGATATTGATTCAGAACCTGAGCCATCTGATGCTGAACAGGATGATATGAGTCACTATATACAAGAAAGTGAAACAGAAATAGAACGCGATCTTGAGAGCGAAACCCGTATTATCGCCAGTGGAAGTTATAGCCATTAATTGAGTCTATGTTTATGTTAAGAAAAATCCTCCCTGGTTTGCTCATCCTCAGTCTGGTGGGCTGCCAAAGTATCTCTGAGCCAGAAAAGCCAGTTACCCCAGTCAAGCCTGCGACGGAAAAACCTAAGGCAAAAACGCCAGACAGCGTAGTGATTACGCCTTATGACCGTCCTGACATCAAACGTCAGAAAATTGTCATTCCTGAACAGAAGCCGAAAAGCCAAAAGTTTGATGATGGCCGTAATCTGCCGGCTTTCAAGAGTCTGATGCAGCAAACCCAGCAGGCCTATACCAAGCAGCAATTTGCTCAAGCTGAAGCTGCTGCAACTCAGGCACAGCGACTGGCCCCTCAGGCACCGGAAACCTATTTATACTTGGGTATGATTGCTAACCGTAAAAATCAGCCAGCAAGCGCCGATGCTTTTGCCTTACGTGGCCTGAGTTATGCACAATCTAGTGCCATGAAAAAGCAGCTTTGGCAAGTGCGCCTTAAATCTGCTCAGTTGCGGAAAAATGCCAAAGCGATTCAGCAAGCCCAACAGGCACTGAAAAAGCTTTAAGATAATTTTCCATAGAAACTGACTTACTAATAGAAAGTTTATTTTATAAATAAAGTGTTTAAATATAGCGAATGCCGGCAATGCCATAAGCGTGCTGGCTTTTTGCATACTCAAGCTCATCAGCCTTCATTCCACCCAAAGCAAAAACCGGAATCTGTACCTGCTCTGCCATTTGCTTGAATTGCTCCCAGCCTAGCGCAGGCGTGTCCGGATGCGTTGCGGTCGCCAGTACCGGACTCAGCAAGGCTGCTTCACAACCGATCTGTTCTGCATGCATTAAAGCACTCAGGTCATGACAGGCTGCCAGATAACGATAACCAGATTTCAATTCACCTTGTTTCAAGTCCATCAATTGAATCTGTTTTAGATGAATCGTACGAATCGTCTGCTGCTGCAATTCATTCAGTTGTGACCAAAGCTGCTGATTAATGATTAACTTGGAGAGTTGATCTACCGGATATTGCTGTAATTGCATGATCCGTTCAGGCGTTGCTTCCACGCGCCAATACAACATTTGATCTGTATCCAGACTTGATAAGATATCCAGATCTTCAGCAATCTTGATGCGCTGCGGCCATTGCAGCTTTTGAATCATGGACTGATTGGCTTTCGGGAAATTCAGCTGACCAAGTTCTTCCCGGCTATACCAACGCCAAGGCTGTTTGATTTCAGCCAGTTGCGCAGGCTGTACTGAAGCATGGAAAATATGCAAATTGACGATGAGATCTTCATATTCATGGGAGATAAAATCAGAAGCATGCCAGCGTTCGATATCAACGCCCACCTCTTCAATCACTTCGCGGCAACAAGCTTCGACTGGTAATTCGCCCTGTTCAACTTTTCCGCCTGGAAATTCATATTTATTGCCCTGATGCTGCTTGGCCTCACGCCAGCCGACTAGAACCTGATTTTGATAAAATAAAAGCGCAATTGCGACATGAATCGTAGCTTTAGTCATGATGTCCAGAACCGTTAAATTTTTACAGATTGTAAGCAAATTAGAGTTTTTTATAAATTGTTCAATATTTCGTTGACAGATCTATTCGATAATGATTATCATTTAAATCAATCCAAAACACACCACGGAGTCGACGGAATGAACGCCCCATTTAGCCTATTTACCCGTAACAATGATACTCATCATGCCTTGCCAATGCTGCACTCCAACAATCTGTTTGCACTGGGTCGTGAAATCCGGATCATGCATGCCGGCGAAGAATACCGCTTGCGTCTGACCCGCAATAACCGTCTTATTCTGACCAAATAATTAAATCAGTTCTAATAATAACAAACGTGGGAAGCAGCAGTATGAATCAGCGCATACTGCTTTTTAATCTTCTGATCATGAGATTTGCTATTCAAGCTTAAAACTTAATAACACTTTAAGTCCGCCCAGATCCGACGGCGCATAGTCAATTTTAGCTGCATGCAGTGCCATAATTTTCTGGCAAATGGACAGGCCTAAACCCGAACCCTGAGTTCGCGTACCCAAAGCCCGATAAAAACGTTCACCTAAACGTTCCAGCACATCATCAGTAATCCCCTCTCCTGAGTTTTCAATCAATAGTTGTATCTGATGCTGCTCAACAACCGTTCGGATCTCGACCTGTCCCTGCGGCGGCGTATAACGAATAGCATTGTCGACCAGATTGCGAATACAACTAAAAATCAGCTCTGGATTCGCTTCGATCACAGCATCCTCAAGGTTTAGATTCCAATGAATGTCTTTTTCTTCTGCAAAAGGCTGCAATGCCTGCAAAGCCTCCTGAACCAGATTTTTAAGATTAATCGTTTGCGTTGGTAATTGCTCTGTGCGCTCCGGATCGAGTCGTGCCAGCAAGAGTAAATTTTCCAGCACCTGCGTACCGCGGTTGACATCATTTTGAATCAGCTGCAATGCTTGAGGGAGCTGTGCATCACCTTGATATTTGCGTTTTAAAACCTGTAGACGCATTTGAATTGCAGACAGTGGAGAACGCAGCTCATGTGAAGCATCTGCAGTAAAACGCTGTTCGGCAGCCAGTGACTTTTCCAGCCGGCCGAGCATGGCATTCAACTGACGAATAATCGGTTGCAGTTCAGTGATTTCAGGGTCAGGTGTTTTAATAGGACTCAGATCCTGAGCAGTCTTGGAACCAATGGCACGTGAAATCTTGTTTAATGGCCGTAACTGGCGTTTGACCGAGACCCTTAGAATCAGCCATTGCACTAGCCATAAAGTGAATAAGATCCCGGCAAAGCCCAAAGTAGTTTGCCAGAGTTCATCGAAACGTACTGAAAGTGGCTGTACGATTTTGACCTGAAGGTCGTCATCTTCCGCAGTCAGTATCCGGATAAAACGACCATTCTCATAAGCAAACTGGAAGCCGTTGTTCCGTGCTTTTGGAATGGTATTAATTAATTCATCATCAATCGAAGTTGTCAGTACCTGCTGATCCAGCAACAAGGCATACTGGATATCAAACTGTTCACTGAGCTCATCCACCTGGGTGCCTTTGGCCTGGGTGACATCGCCAAGCAGCAACTCAGAAATCTGCTGCATTAATTCATCATGCAGCTGACTGGCCTGATAACTGGAAATTCCCAATAACAGCAGCCAGGCCAATATTCCGGCCAAGATGGAACTGAACAGCGCATGTTTAATTAGCCGGGTTTGCAGGGAAATAGCAGCCGACATGGGGTTAAGCCTCAGCCTTATGCATGCGATAGCCCAGACCGCGAATAGTCTTGATCATCTGGCTGCCGATTTTTTTACGCAGCTGATAGATAAATACTTCAATGGCATTACTTTCAATTTCATCACCCCAAGCGTACAGCGATTCTTCCAGCTGTTCACGGGTGACAATATGTTCAGGCTGCTGCATCAGCTTGTATAGAATTTGAAATTCCTTCGCAGTCAGATTCACAGCTTGACCTTCTTTAGTTAGGGTCTTGGCTTGAGTGTCCAGACTGAGATCCTGCCAGAGCAAGATATGATTCGGTGTTTGCTGTTTCTGTCTGAATTGGGCACGAACTCGGGCCGAAAGTTCTTCCAGACTAAAAGGTTTGACCAGATAATCATTCGCGCCTAAATCCAGACCTTCAACCCGGTCATCAATACTGTCTTTGGCCGTAATAAAAATCACCGGCGTATCTTGATGTTGGCTGCGCAAAATTTTCAGAATGTCATCTCCAGTGGCATTCGGCAGGCCGCGATCCAGCAGAATGCAGTCATATTGATGCTGCTCAATCGCCAAGATCGCATGATCACCGCGCTCTACCCGATCAATCACATAACCGTCCATTTCCAGCCAAGTCTGGATACTGTCTGCCTGAGACTGATCATCTTCCGCCAAAAGAATACGCATATTCTGCTCCGTTTGCTTCCTTGTTCTATCTTGCCTTGAAAAAGTTCCAGACTCAAAAAAACCACATGCTTTTTGGTAACTTGCATGTGGTTTTTTGTCGCTGTGTTCAAATTGATTTCAGCAAATCAGGCGATATTAGAAACGAACCTGATCAACCTCAATTTCAACACGTTTTGCCGGTTTATAATCAATGTCGATTTCACCTGTGATGATTACCGGTGTTTTGGCTGAAATCGGTTTGCCTTGCCAAAGTTCATCATCAATCTCAACAGTAATAGTTCCTGTGCTGTCTCGGAACTGGTATTTTTCATCACCGACCGCTTTCACGACATAACCTTTAAGCTGAACCTTACTGTCATCTTTCATGGCCAGTGCCTGTTTGACTGTGGTCGATTTAGCAAAAGCAGCCTGATTCACAGCAGTGTCGCTACTTGCTATCGTAGCCGTCGCGATAGAACCCATCAATGCAGCTGCCAAAACCGTATTTATCATCATTTTCATCGCAATTACCTCTTTAAAGTCTTGCCTTGTTTCGATGATGCTATTAAAACAGCCGAAGATGAATTGAATCTTAAGATTGCTTCATTTTCAAAATTAATTTAAGGGCACAACTCTCAGGACTTCTTCAAGCGTGGTCACACCTTCCAGAATCTTGCGTGCCCCGGCAATTCTGAGCGGCTCTACCCCTTCTTTTTTAGCCTGCTGACGCAGCTGGTTCAGGTTGGCATCGGCACCAATCAGCTGTTTGGTGGTCAGACTCAATGGCATAAACTCATAAATCCCGATACGGCCTTTATAGCCGGTATGCCGGCATTCTTCGCAGCCCACCGCCTTAAAGACAAATTCCGGTCGCGGCAAAGGATAATCCGTAGCTAGATGCTGCCATTCCTGTTCATTCAGGAAGCTTTCCTGTTTGCAGTGCGGACACAGCTTACGTACCAGACGTTGAGCCAGAACACCCAAGATGGTTGCTGCTGTCAAAAATGGCTGTACGCCCAGATCATGCAGACGGGTCAGACTCGACGGCGCATCGTTGGTATGTAAAGTTGAGAGAACCAGGTGACCGGTCAATGCGGCCTGAATCGCCATATTGGCAGTGTCCTGATCACGAATTTCCCCGACCATGATAATGTCCGGGTCCTGACGCATCAATGCACGCACGCCGTCAGCAAAACCAAGATCGATACCATTATTGACCTGCATCTGGTTAAAGCTGGGTTCCAGCATCTCGATCGGGTCTTCAATGGTACAGACGTTGACCTGTTCAGTCGCCAGCTGTTTCAAGGTTGAATAAAGCGTAGTAGTTTTACCGGAACCAGTCGGACCGGTCACCAGAATAATGCCGTGACTGTGACTGGTCAGATTGTTCCAGTCGTTGAGCAGATGACCTTCAAAACCGAGTTGCTGGAAGCTTCTCACCAGCACTTCCGGATCGAAAATACGCATCACCAGTTTTTCACCAAAGGCGGTCGGCAAGGTCGACAGACGCAGTTCAGTTTCCTGTCCTTTAGGTGTCCGGGTTTTCAGGCGGCCATCCTGTGGCTTACGTTTTTCCGCCACATTCATCCGGCCCAGAATCTTGATTCGGGAAATGACGGCGGTCAATGTATTGGCCGGCATGTTGTAAATCGTATGCAGCACCCCATCAATCCGGAAACGGATCTTGCCGGTGTCTTTACGTGGTTCCATATGAATATCACTGGCACCTTGTTCAAAAGCAAATTGCAGCACCCAGTCCACCAGTTTGACAATATGCTGGTCATTGGCATCCGGATTCTGGGAATCGCCCAGTTGCAGCAAGGCTTCGACGCCCTTATTTTCCCGGTCATAGGCAGACGATTTTTGTGAACCACTAACTGCACGACTGACTTGATAGTATTCAGTAATATAACGTTGTAATTGTTCTGGATTCAGTAATACCCGTTGTATTTTTTTTGGTGCAATATTCTGCTCGAGATTCGACATCCATTCAGTTTTATAAGGCTGATCTGTAGCAATCAGAACTTTGTCTGCCTGAATTTCTACCGCCAGAATACGGTTGCGCAGTGAATATTCCTGCGACATGACATGGGTCAATGCCTGTACATCAGCTTTGAGCGGATCAATGATATAGAACATCAATCCGGTTTTTTCTGCCAGCCACTGACATAAACGGTTCAGAGTCAGTGTTGTTTGAGGATGGGACTGATCGACCAGATTAAAATTAGCAATCCACTGTAAAGGGTGCCATTTTAGTTGTTCACGTTGCCGATGAGTGGTTTGTACCAGCATCCGGTCGCGTTCACTGATTTTACCGTCTTTAAAGAGTTGGTCTAGACACCATGCTGTATCAATTTCAAAGTCAAATTTCATTATTATCAGTCCCCAAACTTGCCTCCACTATAACAAGTTTTTGCAGTTTTTCGCATGCTCCCCACCTGTTGAATGTACGTTTCTATTTCAATCTCAAAAAGAAAGTAAATAATGGATTTGATTACTACCGCAACATTTTTGATCTATGCAAACTCTATCTCGTCGCATATATTTTTAAATAATCAACTCTTAGCTTGCTGAGGTCACAGATGGATTTGACTGCGGTTCCCCTGCATGCGCATTCTTTTCATGAACTGCTCACGATACTCACCTCGGCATTAGGCTGCGGCCTATTGATTGGTCTGGAGCGGGAACGGCATAAGCAACGCGAACAGCAACCGAGTTTTGCCGGCTTACGTTCCTTTGCAATCTGTGCTTTATTGGGTGCACTGTGTTTCCTGTTTGGAATCGTGATTGCTGTAATAGGTGCTTTGATCGTGGGTGGCATGGTCATTTTATCTATCAAAAATCAACCAGATGATCCGGGCATTACCACAGAGCTTGCATTTGTGATGACCTATTTTATTGGCGCCATGTGTTTATGGAATATTCCTCTGGCAGCCGGTCTTTCTGTGCTCTTAACCGGTATTTTGATGGCCAAACATACCATGCACAATATTGCCGGAAAATGGATTAAAGAAGCCGAATTCAGGGATGGACTATTATTACTGGCCTTGATTTTGATTGGCTTGCCGCTGACCCCTGATCGCCCTTTTTGGGGAGAAGTGCTTAACCCTTATATTATCTTAAAATTACTGACCTTAATTTTAGTGGTACAAGCTCTGGCGCATATTGCGAAACGCTTTTTTTCGACTAAAAATGTCCTGATGCTGTCCTCCATTGCTTCCGGTTTTGTTTCCAGTACGGCGACCATCGCTCAGTTAGGTTTACAGGTCCGTAAAGGTGAAATGGATGCACGATCGAATGCCGGTGCCGCGCTGATGTCCTGTATCTCGACTATTGTGTTGCTATTGATTGTGGTCGGGGGCGTATCCTGGAGCTGGCTTAAAATCCTGCTCTTGCCCTCTTTAGTTGCCGTAATCCTTCTGGCAGCTTGTGCATTTTTATTATTGCGCAAGGCAAAACCTGCTCCGAGCATGGAATCGTCAGACAGCCAGATGTTCAGCTTAAAAGAAGCTGTGATTATTGCAGTGACTTTAACGCTGATTCAGGCTGGAGTTTACGGACTGGAGGTCTGGCTCGGGGATGCCGGCTTACTGGCCGGGACCTTACTCGCCTCTCTGTTTGAGATTCATGCCGCGATGGCCAGTGTCGTCGTTCAAGGTGATCCCTCCAATCTACGTTTGATTTATGCCCTGCTTTTAGGTCTGGGTGCTCATGCCCTGGCCAAGTCAGCCAATGCCGCTTTGACCGGTGGCTGGAAGTTTGTCCTTTATTTTGCGCCTGTGCAGATTTTGCATATGGCAGCGTTGATCGGCTTGTTGTGGTGGAACCTATAATCTAGGAAGGAATATGCTGAATAGCAACAATTAGCACTTGCTGAGCATGAATTTTGAAATGGATATCAACATTTGCAAACTTCATCCCATATACCCGTTCTTCATCTTCCTGATATGCAGGTCTTGGATCTAGAGATAAGACAGCTTCCAGCTCCTGAATAGTCTGCACAGAGATTTTTCCATTTCCTAGTAATTGTTGCTTTTGCTGCTCCGCTTCATCGCTCCAAATGACGGTTTTACGTGATGGTTCATCCTGCGCATAACCGCTTTGTGCTTCAATGATAGCATCCGAATATTGAATATAAGGTTTGATATCCATAACTGGCGTGCCATCGAGCAAGTCACTCCCTGTCACATACACTCGAACATGCTTGCCCACCTTTCTCACTTCTTTGAGTTTGACCACAGATAAACCAATCGGTGATGGACGATACATGCTGCGTGTAGCAAACACGCCTATTTTCTTGTTACCACCCAAACGTGGCGGACGCACTTGTGGACGAAACTGGCTGGTATTCTGGTTTTTATTATCATGAAATTGCCAGACCAGCCACAGATGACTAAATTCTTCAATTCCCTCAAATGCGAGCAGATCATTATAAGGCCCGACCATTTCAATATAGCTTTCGACCTGAACCAGATTTGGCTGACGAGGAATACCAAATTTTTCTTTATAGGGAGAACGCATATAACCAATAATCGGCAGCTTCAGTTCAGTCATCATCACTTTTTTTGATAAGCTCAATTAAATATATTCAGTTTATCGAGAATGAATTTAGATTAGAATAGCAAGCTGTTCTAATTTGATAATTTATTGAGACCTTTAATGGCTGCTTTTAACGTCGAAAAGATTACTCACGTCCACCACTGGAATGATACTTTATTCTCTTTTAAAACGACTCGTGACACTGCTTTGCGTTTTAAAAACGGTCAGTTTGTAATGATCGGCCTTGAAGTCAATGGCAAGCCGTTAATGCGCGCATATTCAATTGCAAGCGCCAACTACGAAGAAGAGTTAGAATTTTTCTCAATTAAAGTGCCTGATGGTCCACTGACTTCGATTTTACAGAAAGTAAAAGTCGGCGATGACATTTTGGTTTCTAAAAAGCCAACAGGTACATTGGTACTTGATGACTTGAATCCAGGTAAAAATCTTTACCTGCTTTCTTCTGGTACGGGTCTTGCACCGTTCCTGTCGACTATTCGCGATCCTGAAACTTACGAGCGTTTTGAAAAAATCATCGTAGTTCACGGTACCCGTTTCATTTCAGAACTGGCTTATCAAGATTTGATCCTGAATGAAGTGCCAAATCATGAATTCTTCTCTGAACTCGGCGCGAAAGAAAAATTGGTATATTACCCAACCGTCACCCGTGAAGAATATCCAAACCAAGGTCGTGTAACCACCGCGATTGAAACCGGTGAACTGTTTGAAAAAATCGGTCTGCCACGTTTCAACCCGGAAACTGACCGTGCCATGTTATGCGGTAGCCCTGCATTCCTAGATGACGTTGCTGCGCTTCTTGATCAACACGGTCTGAAAGAATCTCCGAAAATGGGCGTTTTAGGCGATTACGTGATTGAACGTGCATTCGTTGAAAAATAAGATTTTCTAAACTAAAAAACCGGACTTAAAAGTCCGGTTTTTTATTGGAACCATCACTAAATAATTAACGATCGCGACCTTCCTGGTTTGCAGAACCTGAACAGCCTGCGCCACCTGCAATGATGAAACCCGTTTGCGCTTTACATGAACCAATCATACGGCCATGAGAGTCAAATGTAGTTACTGACGATGCACAGCCCGTCAATACAACAGTCGCTACAAGTGCAATAAGTGCTGATAATTTCATGATATTCCCCTTTATTATTTACGGTTTTAAATTAATCTGATTTTGGCTTGGTGGCGTTGGTAATAGGCCTGTATTCGCATCTGGCGTATTGTAATTCACACCTAAGGCATCGCCTGAACCACTACAATGTGCACTTGCGGTCGAAAGTAGGCCACGCGTCGCCATACATGAACCGATGATTTTTCCTGTTGCATCATAAGTCACGACTTTGGAACTACAAGCGGCTAGCCCCGATATTGCCAATATTGAAAAAATTTTAATTAAATTCACATTAACCCTCTTAGAATATAAAAATAAATTATTAAAATTTATGTATATTTTCTGAATTTCGCCAGAGATTCTAATTTAATTTGTTTATTTGTAAAGCTTTATTTTTCAAATATTATAAAAATTGAAATAAATAAAAAGCTGCCCTGCAGGACAGCTTTAAATATAAAAATTAGCTGGATTTATGTTTAAGTGATCTTTCTTCCAGAGACTGCTTAATCACTTGATAACCTGATGTGATGCCGAGTGTAGCGATAATTACAGCCACAATAATATCCGGCCAAAGACTGCCTGTACCAAATACGCCTACGGCTGCCAAAATGACCGCAAAGTTGCCAATTGCATCATTGCGACTACAGAGCCAGACCGACCGCATATTGGAATCACCTTCACGAAAAGCATAAAGAATTGCTGCTGTAAATACATTCGCTACTAAGGCCAGCACACCAATCAGGCCCATTGTCAGTGCTTCAGGTGGAATACCTTGCAGATAGGCATAAATCACTTTGCTAATAACCACCAGACCAAACAACGCCATGGTCACTCCCTTCACCAAAGCGACTGTTGCCCGCCAATACAGACTCGCACCTAGTACAGCCAAAGAAATCCCGTAATTGACGGCATCACCAAAGAAATCTAGCGCGTCTGCCCACAAGGCTGATGAATGTGCATATGCACCACCGATCAGCTCCACTACAAATAAAGTGAAGTTCACCAGCAAGGCAATCCATAGCGCTGTTCTAAATTTGCTGTTGGGCTTGATGGGTGCCGGTTCAGGACTACAACTACAAGCCATATCATTTCCCCGATGATTTTTTATCTAAAATACGATAAATTGATTAGAAACTATGGACTAACTCCAAGGTCAAGCAGGAGGGTGATATGTCAGTTTATTTGATTTCAGAAATGGCCAAAAAAACTGGTCTAAGCACCGATACCCTACGTTTTTATGAGAAAAAAGGCTTTATCCAGCCGAATTTTCGAGCAAGTAATCAGTATCGTTATTATGGTGAAGACGCATTAAAAAGACTGCTTTTTATCAAGCGTTGCCGTGCCTTAGACATGTCATTAAAAGAGATTGAAACCCTGATTCAACTTGAACAAAATCCGGATCAGGAATGCTGTGCCGTAAACCAATTGATTGATCAGCATCTTTTAGATATTTCAAATAAAATTAAAGAATTACAAATATTTGAACGGCAACTGATCACACTGAGAGAAAGTTGCAACACCCCAACCACTATTGATCATTGCCAGATTTTAAAAACGCTTGAAAACTCTGAAAATGACTGAATATTGAAGACATTTTATGGAGGATTCCCTACTTAAAAAAGAACCTTGTTTTACATCCAAATCGCGTATTTCCGAGTGATTTACTAGGTTGAATCCAAATTCCAGATGATTAGAATAAAGCCGTACTTTTTATATGTCTTTCGATTTGATCATGAGCATTACCACCGTTACCGAACTTCTCTCACCAGCTGGCTCACTCAAAAATATGCGCTATGCTTTTGCTTATGGTGCAGATGCAGTTTATGCCGGCCAGCCGCGCTATAGTCTGCGTGTTCGTAATAATGAATTTGACCATGACAATTTAGCGATTGGCATCAAAGAAGCACACGAACTAGGCAAAAAATTCTATGTGGTGGTCAATATCCAACCTCATAACTCCAAGCTGAAAAATTTTATTCGTGACTTGGAACCTGTTGTCGCGATGCAGCCGGATGCGCTGATCATGTCCGATCCAGGTCTGATCATGCTGGTGCGTGAACATTTTCCAAAGATGGATATTCACCTGTCGGTTCAGGCCAATGCCGTGAACTGGGCAACCGTGAAATTCTGGAAAAACATGGGGCTGACCCGTGTCATTCTGTCACGTGAACTGTCGATTGAAGAAATTGCAGAAATCAAACAGCAAGTGCCCGATATGGAGATTGAGGTTTTTGTTCATGGCGCATTGTGTATGGCCTACTCTGGCCGTTGCATGCTGTCTGGCTATATGAACAAACGTGATGCCAATCAGGGTGCCTGCACCAATGCCTGCCGCTGGGAATATAAAGTTCTGGATGCCAAGGAAGATGAAACCGGTGATGTCATTCCAGTAAAAAATCTGGATTCAGGCTGCTGCTCTAAAGATGCTGATGAACAGCACATGCAGATGCAGCACCAATTCAACGAGCCAGTGCTGTTACAGCGCAACGAAGAAGACATGTTTGCCGCAGAAGAAGATGAACATGGCACTTATTTCATGAATTCCAAAGATCTGCGTGCTGTTCAGCATGTAGAGCGCTTAACTAAAGTAGGTGTTCATTCACTGAAAATCGAAGGCCGTACCAAGTCTTATTTCTATTGTGCCCGTACTGCTCAAATTTACCGTAAAGCAATTGATGATGCGTTGGCTGGTAAACCTTTTGACCCGTCACTGATGACACAATTAGAAGGCTTAGCGAATCGTGGTTATACCGAAGGTTTTCTGCGCCGCCATGTGCATAGTGAATATCAGAATTATGAACATGGTTCCTCAAGTTTTGATCATCAAATTTTCTGCGGTGAAGTGCTGGAACGTAATGGCGATTACATCAAGATTGATGTGAAAAATCGCTTTGTGGTGGGTGACTCACTCGAACTGATGACGACTAAAGGCAATATCATCTTTACTTTAACCGAAATGAAAGACAAAAAAGGTAATCTGATCGAAGACGCCAAAGGTTCAGGTCATATTGTCGAGATTCCGGTTCCGGCAGATGTCGATATGCGATATGCCCTGCTCATCCGTAATCTGCCAAGTTCGACTGCGGATATTTCGGCATCTTCACTGGCTTATCAGGCGAGTTAAATATGGCACTGCTGATTACCGACAAATGCATCAATTGCGATATGTGTTTACCGGAATGCCCGAATGACGCGATTTATGAAGGTGCAAAAGTTTATGAAATTGATGTAAACCGGTGTACGGAATGCGTCGGTTTTTATGAGCATCAGACCTGTGTGGATGTCTGTCCGATTGAATGCATTATTCCACATCCGGAGTATCGGGAAACACAAGAACAATTACTGGAAAAATTTAAGGGTTTGAACTTATTTAAATCTTAAAAATGAAGCGATGGAATAAACATTGCTTTATATAAAAACAACCTTGGGGAAAGTATAAAAATAAGGGTTGAAAACAAAAAGTGAGAGGCAAAGAACAGCTAAAAGTGTGTGGGGACACTTTTGGCTGATCCAATAATAAATATAAAAAAGGAACTCGGGTGTTAGCGTCCTAAGTTCCTATAAAGCGATAATAATGTATTTATAAGATATAGCACCTCGGTTTTGGGGAACCTTGGTGCTATTTTTTTAT